>JAZREB010000189.1:0-4721 GCA_045660585.1 Faecousia sp.
CCAGCTCGCCGCTGACCAGGAAGTAGGACAGAGCGAAGTCAACAGTCATAACAATGGGATCATCGGGACCTGCACCATTGATGGGGTAGATACCGGGAGTGACCTTCATGGGCTTCTGAGGATCGGTGTAGATGTTCTGACGCAGACCGTACAGAGGCAGAGCCTGAGCGTAGGTCATCTGCTCCATAACGATGATGGAGCCGTACTTCATGGTGAATACGGAAGCCAGAGCATTCTGCAGACGCAGGTCGCCCTTTGCCAGCTTGGCCAGGTTTACGATGGAGGGATAGCCGAAGGAACGGTCGCCGTCCTTCAGGGCAGTGCGGCGAACCAGAACTGCGTTAGCGTAGGTTTCCTTAATGGTCTTGCCGGTAACGTCGATGATCAGGTTCTTGTTGCCCAGAGCTTCCAGCTTGGTGATGGTGTCGTGGATGTCGGACAGGTTCTCGCCCTTAACGCCCAGAACAACGCCTGCGGCGGTAGCAACAGCGTTCAGTGCCTCGTAGTTGGAAGCATCGGCGCCTGCCAGGATGGGCTTGCTGTCCTTGCAGATCTCCAGAGCTGCCTTTGCGGTCTCGGCACAGGGGCAGTCCAGGATCAGGGTACGGCCGGTAGCCATAGCCTTCTTAACCAGCTCTACATAGTCTGCAGTGCCGTTCTCGCACAGAGCAACACGGACGAACTCGACATATTCGCGCTCGCCGATACGCTCGTAGTCGACCTTCTGCATGTCAGCCAGCTTGGCCTCAACAGTAGCGTCGTCCATGCTGGTGCATACGCAAACAGCGAAACGGTTACGGGAAACCAGGGTCTTCTCATGACGGAAGAGAACGGTCTCGCCACCGAGCTGGATGCCGTCACCAACGGTGAGGGTCTTCATGGGAGGTGCAGTAGCCTCGGACAGGGTAGCGATTGCGTCCTGAGAGAAGTAGGGGCACTTGCTGAGTTCTACAGCGCCCTGTGCAACCTTCATGCAGAATGCCATACAGGTGGGGCTGCCGCATTCCTTACAGTTCTTCTTGGGGGAGAGTTTGAAAATATCTAAGCCTTTCAGTGCCATGTGTCAGTACCTCCTTATTAGACCAGAGCGTCGATCATGTCAGCAATTGCCTTAACTGCTGCAGGATGGCGCATGATCACAGCATCGGAACCGCTGGCCAGGCAAGCGGCGGCAGTGGTGATCTCCATGTTGATGCCACGTTCCTCGGCATCGCCCCATTCGGGCATGTCGGCCTCGGCCATGACGGATTCCTTAACGCCCCAAGTCTCGGTGGAAACGGGGGTGATGATGGGCATCTTCAGCTGATCGTCGGACTGAGCCAGAGCAGCGGCGCGGATGCGGTCCAGAGTGGAAGCAACATACTCGTAGCCATAGCCTGCAGCGGCGGAGCCGGCATTCATAACGATGGAAGTGGGAGCAACGCCAACGCCTTCGACGAGAACGTTAAGCTGCTTTGCCAGGTTGATGTCAACAGAGGACTCTGCGCCGACCTTCTGACCATATGCCAGAACAGCGGAAGCGGCGACGGTCTTGTAGTTCTCTTCACGAGCGGACAGAACCAGAATGTTCTTGCCCTGGAGAGCCTCGGAAACCTTACCGAAGAGCTCTGCGTCCTTCTCGATGTTCTTGCAGCCCATGATGACCAGGGGCATCTCGATTGCATCGGCAACGGACTTGGCGATCTCGACACACTCAGCGGTGGCCTTGTTCTCACCGTTGGGGTCTGCACTCTCCAGACGGAGGCAGATGAAGGAAGCGCCGGGCATGGACTCTGCACGCTTTGCCATCTCTGCGGGGGTGGTGCAGCCTTCGTAGAACTTCAGCAGTTCGGGCTGGGTGAAAGCGGTGATGCCTGCATCGGGGATCTCAACACCGATCTTGGGTGCGATCTCGATGGGAGCATCGAAGGAGTAGAAGGGCAGGACGTTAACGCCGCCGAGGGTAACTGCCTTATCACCGGTACCGATGGTGACCTTGGTGATAGAGGAGTTAAATGCCTGGGTCTTGGGTTCAAAAGCCATGGATATACCTCCTGAAAAAAATTTAAAAGTTTTTAAACTCGGGGTTTACAAAAGAATGGTGTGGGATCAGATCCCGATGTTCTGCAGAAGCTGACCGAGGGCCTGCTTCATGGGGCTGTTGTCGGCGATCTTGCTGCTGGGCTCGCCCATGCAGTCGGCCTCATAAACAGCCTCGTCCTGGGGCAGAACGCCCAGGAGCTTTAAGCCGTGCTTTTCGATTTCTTCCCGCACGCCATCGTTGAGGATGCCACCGGGAGCACGGTTGACGATGAGACCCATTTGGCTGGGATTCAGCTTCAGTTCCTCTACCATCTCGGCGATTCGGGCTACAGCCTGAATACCCCGACGGGAACAGTCGGAAACCAGAAGCAGGGTATCGACCTTGGGCAGAGTGCCACGGGCGATGTGCTCCATACCGGCCTCGTTGTCAATAACGGTGTACTTGTAGTTGCCTACATACTTGTCTACCTGAGATTTGAGGATGCCGTTGACGAAGCAGTAACAGCCCTTGCCCTGGGTTCTGCCCATGACCAGCATATCAAAGTCGTCCTCTTCTACCAATGCGGTATTGAAGCGGTACTCTGCATAGTCGGCCTTGGTCATATTCTTGGGGATCACGTCCCCACGGAGCTCGGCCTGTGCCATTTCTTCGCGAACGGTACCCAAGGTGGTCTCTACCTCTACCCCCAGAACCTCGTTGAGGTTGGAATTGGCATCGGCATCCACGACCAGGAGGGGCGTTTTCTTCCCTTTGATCAGGTAGTCGATCATCATGCCGCAGACGGTGGTTTTGCCCACACCGCCCTTACCGGCTACTGCAATTGTGTGTGTCATAAAAGTCTCCTTGGGTTAGGTTTTTGCTTTCCGTCCCTCGATCCGACGGAGCTTTCAGACCGAATCGAAGGCCATAATCAGGGCTAAAAAGGCGAACTTCACCCACTACCCCTAATCATACACCCTAATGATAACACAAACCCAAAGAAATATCAAGCCGTTATCTTCCTAATTTCAGCAAAACCCGCAGAATTTTTAAAATTCCCCTCCAACAGCCCAAAAACCATACAAGGCTCTCTCAAGTATGCCCTCATCGCCCCGATGCCCCAACCTCATCAAACTTCTGTTTGTTGAAAAGTCAGATATCTTCAAATTCCCGTTTAGCGCGCTGTTTCCCTCACTATACCGTAGGGGACGATGCCCACATCGTCCCATGGCTCCACGACAAGGAACGATGTTCGTATTCCGAGAAATCTATCAATATGATCTGTAGGGGCAGGCGTCCTCGACTGCCCTCAAACGCCCCCAAATTGGTGCCTGGGGGACAGTCCGGAGGCCTGTCCCTACGATTATGAAGAACTTTTAACCGTAGTTCGCACCTAATTCGTATTTGAAACCAAAATATTTGACTGCGCGCTAAACTGTGATTTGCAGAGAAAGCAAGACAGTGGGGATGTCTCTTATGGCGTTTCCATCATTTTGAGACAGCCCCTTCATGTATTGAGCAAAAAGCAACGATCCGTAGGAAATAGATTATATCAGCACTTCCCACTTACCGTAGCGTTTACCATTAGCTCTGCGGATATATTGTTTGTCTTTCAGAGAATCTACGATACGCTTTATGCTTCTGACAGACTTTCCTGTCAGTTCTGCAAGTTCGGTTTGCTTAACTGATGGGTTCTTTTTTATGATCTCCAACAGAGCCAGTTCTTCCAAAGTGCATTTCAAAGTGCCATTTTGGCACTTTGGTGCTTCGATTTTGGCACTTTGGAATTCTTCTTCATCCGCGAAATCAACGTGCATATGCCGATTTTTCAGTTCATGGTTCGTTCCAAGCAGTAAATTGGAGATAAACAACTCCAAAAACTTTGTGGTAGAATGGATCCCCTTTTGCAGATCGTTATAGTTTGCTCGAACCAACGCATTGCGGAAATACCAAGAGTTTTCACGGAAAGCATCGTTATTGACACGGAAGCCGAAAGTTTTCATGTATTTGATCATGAACACGGCGGTAGCTCTTGTGTTTCCCTCGCCGAAAGGGTGAATTTGCCAAATATTCGATGCAAATCTTGCAAGATGCTTGACGGATGCTTCCACCGTCATTCCCTCATAAGAGAACTGTCTTTCAGTGGAAAAATCGTAATCCAAAGTATCTCTGATGCTGTTGAAATCAGCATAAATCACGGTTTCTCCGTTCAGGATCCATTCTTTCTTAGAAATGTTATACTTGCGGATCTGTCCGGCATGGTCAAAAACACCCTCAAACAGTCTGCGGTGAATAGTAGTTAGCTCAACAGGAGAAAACTGAAAGGTTTTTTCGCCCAAAAGCTGTGTAATTCTTGCAGATACCATGTCCGCCTCTCTGGCGTTGTTCTCACTGTCGGTACGTGTGGCTCTCTGCTCATAATAGCTGTAGACCCGCTTCTGGACTTCGTCAATGGTGATCTTGCCCTCGATGTGATCCTTTGCGATATCCAACAAATATGCAGAGGTCTGTAGCCCGTCAACAGCCTGCAAACCGATAGCCACCTGCCAAGCCTCGCTCTTCTCAGCTCTTTCCGGCTCCCCCTGCTTTATATACTCTCCAAGTTCAAATTGCCAATCCATATTGGGCATATTTGCACCTCATTTCGTTATCATACAGTTCCGATTTCACAGAAATACAGTACACTTATATATAATATATTATACCATAAATATAGGAT
>JAZREB010000190.1:0-1971 GCA_045660585.1 Faecousia sp.
TCTTCATCTCCGTACCCTCGGCAGTGGTGGCATCATCGGACACGGTAACAATGTTGGGATCGTTACTGGTGCAGTACACTTTCTCTTCGCAAGTGGCATTGACGGAGATCACCAGCTCCTTGGCCTGTCCCGGAGAGTCAAAGCTCAAGCGGGTAGGATCTGCCGTCATACGGGTGCAATCTACATTAACAGATACACCGACCTGGGTATCACGCTCCACCGTATTTTCCAGTCCGGGGAACCAGCCGATCATATCGGCAATGAACCAGGACAGCACCAATACCGTAAGGATCAGGAAAATAAGAGCCCCCACAAGAAAGGCCTTGCGGTTGATATTGGAGTTACGATCCCCGGCAGGTTTCTTCTCTCTCTTTTTCTCCGGGGTCTTTTGTGCGGCGAATTTACCGCCCTTTTGTCTGCGCTTGCGTTCTTCCTCCGTCATGCGCTCTCTTCTCTGAGGAATGACGTAATCCTCCGATCTTTTTGTGCTTCCGCACAGGGGACACTTGGCCTGATCCGCCGGATAGACGGTGGCGCAATAGTAGCATACAGCTTTTTCTTCCATAAGCTTCAGCCTCTCCTTCATAAGTTAAAAGTGATGTTTCACAGCATTTTACATGTTATACGACATTTTTGCAAATTTGGGTCCTCTCATCTCCCTTCTTTTTTCTTATAATAACATTTTCTTTTCAATATGACAAGAATCTTACTTGATTTTTTTGAAAAAATATCATAGTATATAATAGTGAGAATTTGATTTTATTTAAGGAGGCGTATTTGATGTCCGATTTTAGAATGGTCTCACCGCTTCTCGATGGATATACCGTAGATAAAGCTGTCATGACTCAGCGCGACCGTACCTGGTATTCTGTAAAGCATATCGAGTCCGGGGAGCACTTTGTTCTGAAGCACCTTTCCGTCCCTGCTTCCGATGCCCAGGTTCGTGCACTGATCCTGTCCGGCATTTACGAAAACGAGCAGGATGTTCTCGCCTACTACACCGGCATGGTGAACGATATTCAGCGGGAACTGGATCTGGGAAAGAAGCTGGCAGAAACCGGTTGCTTCGCAGGCCCCGTTGATTATCAGGTAGTGCAGAAGACCGACGGCATCGGCTATGATATTTACATTCTGCAAGCTCTGCAGGTTCCCCTGAACGAACTGATCAACCGTAACGGTATGACTCACCTTCGTGCAGTGAATCTGGGTATTGATCTGTGTGATGCGATCATCGCCTGTCGTGAGGCCGGGTACTTATTTGCAAACCTGAAGCCCGATAACATCTTCCTGGTTCCTTCCGGAAAGTTTATGCTGGGCGATCTGGGTCTGATCCCTCTGCGTGATCTGGAATATGCCAGCATTTCAGAGGATTATATCGGCCCCTTCTCTCCCCCGGAGCTCTTTGATCTAACAGGCATTCCCAATGTAACGTTGGATCTGTATTCTCTGGGCATGGTGCTCTATCGTATCTACAACGGCAACCACGGTCCCTTCGAGGATGAGAACACCGACACCGCTATGGCTGATAAGCTCCGTCTCAGCGGTAAGCCCCTGCCCACTCCCATCTATGCAGACTACGAACTGTCCGGGATTATTACCAAGGCCTGTTCCTATCAGGTTCCCCTGCGTTTCAATTCCCCCGAACAGCTAAAGGAAGCACTGCTCCACTATCTCCAGCGCAACCAGATCCCCGACAGTCTGATCGTACCACCCCTGGTGGTAGATCCGGAGCCCATTGCCGTAGAGGAAGAGTCCGTAGCGGCAGAAGAACCCCTGCGCATGGTAGATGCCGCTGAGCTGGATGCTGCGTTTAAAGAGAGCTTTGCCCCCAGCTCCGAGAATGCCGGAGACGAGGTCATTGATACCCCCGCACCGGAAGCAACTGTCGCACCTGTTGCTACAGCCGAACCCGAGGAGGCTCCCAAGGACGATGAGACCCCCGTCCTGATCCTTCCCACAGCAAAAGCAAAG
>JAZREB010000191.1:0-2272 GCA_045660585.1 Faecousia sp.
TCCCGTGGGGAGAAACAGCGTAACAAGATCATTGTTCCCGACTCCGCCCACGGCACCAACCCTGCTACCGCCGCTATGTGCGGCTATACCATCGTCAACATTCCTTCTGCTCCCAACGGCTGTGTAGACCTGGAAGCCCTGAAGAAGGTGCTGGGTGACGACACTGCAGGTTTAATGCTGACTAACCCCAATACCGTAGGTATTTTTGACGAGAACATTCTGGAGATCACCCGTCTGGTTCATGAAGCCGGTGGCCTGTGCTACTACGACGGTGCAAACCTGAATGCTGTTATGGGTGTTGTCCGCCCCGGTGATATGGGCTTTGACTGCATCCACCTAAATCTCCACAAGACCTTTGCAACTCCCCACGGTGGCGGTGGCCCCGGCGCAGGCGCTGTTGGTTGCAAGGCTCATTTGGCAGAATATCTGCCTAAGTCCGCTATGATGGAGGCGCCCGGCCACATTCAGGTCAAGGCCTTTGCAGGCAATTTCCTTGTAGTGGTCAAGGCTATGACCTACATCCTGACTCTGGGTAAGGAAGGCATCCCCGAGGCCGCAAAGAACGCTGTCCTCAATGCCAACTATTTACAGGAAAAAATCAAGGGCACCTTTGAGCCTGCCTTTGATCGTATCTGCATGCATGAATTCGTTCTGGATCTGAGCAAGTTCAAGAGGGAAACCGGCGTTTCCGCTCTGGATGTAGCCAAGAGCCTAATCGACAACGGCATGCATCCTCCCACAATGTACTTCCCCCTCATCGTACACGAAGCACTCATGCTGGAGCCCACAGAGACCGAATCCAAGGATACTCTGGATTGGGCAGCCGAGGTATTCCGCAATCTGTACGAACTGGGCTACAAGGACCCCGAATATATGCACGGTGCACCCCACAATGCACAGATCGCCCGTCCCGACGAAGTCCGGGCCGCCAGAAATCCCATTCTCCGTTATCAGCCATGATCCGATCCATCGCCCTGTACGAAAGTAAAAGTCATGACCCCTATTACAATTTAGCCGTGGAACAGTATCTGCTGGAATCTGTCACAGACCAATGCATCCTGTATCTGTGGCAAAATGAAAATACAGTGGTCATCGGGCGAAATCAGAATCCGTGGAAAGAATGCAGAACCACCCTCCTGTCTCAGGAGGGTGGCAATTTAGTCCGCCGTCTGTCCGGCGGCGGGGCTGTTTTCCATGATCTGGGGAACCTGAATTTCACCTTCCTGCTCCCCCAAGAGGATTATGATGTAGATCGCCAGCTTTCTGTGATCCTGAAGGGTGTTCGCGCTCTTCACATCCCTGCAGAAAAATCCGGACGGAATGACATTCTGACAGATGGGAAGAAATTTTCCGGAAACGCTTTCTACAAAAACGGAAAGCAAGCTTACCACCACGGCACATTGCTGGTCCATGTGAATACAGACAAGCTCGGGCGCTATCTCTCCCCTCCCAAAGCCAAATTAGAGGCAAAGGGCGTAGATTCCGTCCGCAGTCGGGTAGTAAACCTGAAGGAACTGAATCCCCAAATCACTGTAGATTCCTTAAAATCTGCTTTGGCAGAAGCCTTTGCCGAGGTGTACGGTCTCCCACTCCGTCAGATAGCGGAAGAAGAATTGGACAGTGAGAAGATTCGGGAACTATCTGCAAGAAACCGCAGTTGGGAATGGAATTACGGGCACAAAATGCCCTTTAGCTTTGAAAAAGAAGCCCGCTTCCCATGGGGCTGCGTTCAGATCCGGTTGGAAATCAACGAAGGGCAGATCAAGCATGCCAAGATCTACTCCGATTCCATGGATTGGGACTGGGTCTCGACGGCAGAATCCGTTCTACAAGATTGTCCCTTCGATTCCCAATCCCTAAGAGAACGCCTCCAACACCTCCCCGTCGCAGAAGATCTGCTACAGATGCTCTGTAGTGACATCCTGTAGTGCCGACAAGTGTCTTAAAACCACAGTTTATCGCTCCCTTGGAGCGAAATGAAATTCCTTCGGAGTGAAATATCTCTGCGAGATGTGAAATACCTGCGGTATGAAATCCACCACATTCGTGGTGGGTGAATGTGTGCCCCAAGGGGCACGGAATTAAAATTCTGTCGCGAAGCGACACAAATAACGACAAGAAAGCAAAAACGACGAGAGCGGTAGCGTCGGGTGAGGAGTCCAGAGGAGAGGGTGGTTTTTTCCGGGGAGAAAAGTTCCGAAAAGTAGGGAGTTTCGATAGGAAAACTGCTCAGCGCCTCTCCTCTGCTCGCTTCTTTGGTTACTTTCTTGGC
>JAZREB010000192.1:0-3605 GCA_045660585.1 Faecousia sp.
TATCCGCCTGCTGAGAGGGGGCATTCTCCGCAGCGCCGATATAGAGATAATCGATCTCATAAGTGCCGGTGGAGGTAGAGGTTTTGTCTGTATTCAGGGGATCGATCCGCAGAGCGGTAAGGGTCTTTCCAACATAATTAGAGGGCATAGGGGCGGTAAAGGTCTGATAACCCTGATTGACGGTGGCGTTGGAGAATATCTTAGATTTTGCGGAATTCCATGTGCTGTCGTCGGAGGTTAAGAAGAAAACCTGCGCTTCCTTATCGGCACTGTTGGTACTTGTGACTTTCAGACGCAGTTCTACAACATCCCCATCCTGTGGGGTATAGGAGGGACAACTGTCTGCTCTGATATAGGGGTCATAAGAGGTGATATCGCCGTAAAGAATACCCTTGGTAGTATCTACTTTTGCAGTGGCTCTGCCTGTGCTGGGCGCCCAATATGCATCGGCATTCAGGGGGCTGACCTCGTTAAAGTGGAGGAGCAAGGCATTTCCGTTTAAGGTTACGGTACCGTTGGCATCTGTGGTAAAGGCAACCGCCTTTCCGTTCAGGAATACGGTCTGTATGCCGGAATGGAGGTTCACGCGGACACCTGCCGTCAGGATCCGGGGATCGGAGCTTTCGATGAACAGATTTGCACCTTCCATATAGGCACTGATGTCTGTTACCACATAAGAGGTCTGCACAATGGGAAGGGAAGAGCTTGTTACACGGAGAATGGAACCGTTAGAAAGGGAAGCGAAGGTTCTCTCCGATTTGCTGTTCAAACTCAAAGCGGCTGTACCTGCGTTGGTGGTATAGCTGTCAAAAGCGCGAGTAGCGGGGGTCGTTTCAAAAGAGTTGTAATAATACAGAGTTTTCAGATCCCCTTGGGCGGAGTCTGTAACACTTGCCTTAAAGGCTCTGGCGGTGGCATCGGTAGTACCGCTCATAGTCAGCTTATTGGGCTTTAGAGTTACGGTCTGCCCCTGCAAGGTGGGGTAGAGAACGGTCTGATAGGTTACGGTGCCGGAAGCACTCTGCTTATATTCAAAATAAGTGGTTGTGGTGCTCTGGGCGGTGGAGTCGTAGCCTGCCTGAATGGTGGGGGTGACGCTGTTACCGCTAACCTGTGCGATGGTAAGGTTTGCACCGGAGGAAAAGGCGGTCTTGCCGGTATCATAGCTGTCGGAGGCTACGGTTGCCATGGAATAAGGCTCTGTATGCCAGTTCTGGGTGTAGGAATGGCTATTGCTGTCACCGGGAACCACCTTATCTGTTACAACCAGAATGTCTCCCAATGCTTTTAGATAGCTGACATTACGGTAGTGGGTGAAATCGGTTTTGTGGTAGACCTTATTATTCACCACGCCGTCCATGGAAAGGCTCTTGGTGTGAGTGTCGTTGGTGTTGGCAGTGGTCCAAGCGGTGACCGTTGCTACGGCATCATTGGAGAACAGCCGGATATCCCCTCTATTCTCTACGTCGGAGAGATTTTGATACAGAACCTGAGAAATACCGTCGATCTCTATGGTGTTGTGGGAACGGGAAATGGAGTTCTGCCAATCATAGTGGGTGTGCTTGTTGCTGTAGGAGGTCATCCCTGTATCGGTCAGCAGCTCCCGTCCGTCGTAGTAGAACAGGAGAGCCAGGGCATCTCGATGGGAATGGTTGCCGGCACACTTGGCATTCATAAAGATCATAGAATCTTCTTTTGCCCAACCGGTACGGTCTGTGATGACCTTGATGCCGTCAAATTGGGCAGAGGTAGAAGGCTCGGTCCCTGTGGTGGGATCTAAGAAGAAACGGAGATTTTGCACAAGGAGGTTGGAATCATAGGCAGATCCGACAGTGTCTAACAGGGTTTTTACCGCAATGGTAATATCCTTTGCCCCACCCTGTCCCCAATTGGGGGAACTGTGATCCGATTGAGCGCAGTACATGAGATAGGCACACAGCAGGATGAACTTTCGATCCATTTTGTCAATGCTCTTTGTAGGGTCGCTCAGCTCTACCATGCAGCTGCGCAGATGCTGATACCAGTCTAAAACATTATAGGGATAGCCAAAGGTAACCTCGTTAAAGGAGCCATCCTTGTGGATCAGGGAATTGAGAACGGTGTCCTCTCGGGATACATAGCGGTTTTTCCACTGTGTGGCGGAAGTAAATTCCGGCCAATAGGCAAAGCCACAGTAGAAGCCGACCAGTAGCCAGAAGCCCTGATTGGTATAAACCAGATCTCCATGGGCAGAAGGGTCAGCATTGTTAAACAGACCGCCACCATCATCCATATACACCATCTCGTCATAGAGCCATGCCAAGATTTTCATGTTTTCGTCAGGGGTTAGGGCATTTTGCGCCAACAGTTGCTTATAGATATAGGGGAATTCCATAAGACGGTTACCGGACTGGATGCCACCGGCATATTTCCAGCTTGCAGTTACGGTAACATCGTTGATAAAATCGATTAGGAGGTCTTTGGCTTTGGTAATATAAGCAGGCTTATTGCCGGAGAGTCCCTGCTGAATGAGGGAGGTCATTTGGAGGAAACGTGAGTTATAGGCATACCATTGGTTGGAAACGCCTTCCGGCTCCGTCCAATCGAAGCCACCGGGAATACCCTTCCAAGAATAGTGACCGATGCCGTCATTCTTTACCAGATAGTTCCATGTCAAATTATCTTCGGTCCAGGTTTTCCAATAGGAAACAAACTGGTATAGCGGAAGGGATGTTTCGGTATCGATACCTTCCACCCGAGCGTGGATTACGAGCTGGGTATATTTGGTGCCGGAGGGGATCTGTGCGGTATCGAACTTAATGTAGGTACGGCGGCTCTTGGTACCGTAGGGGACATAGGAACCGTCAGAGTTCTTGGTGTAGTGGTCTTTGGCGTATAAATAGGTGCTTGTGCCATAGCTTGTATCAGGCTTGCCGCAATCTACATAGCCGTCGGCAGAGGCAGAGAGGGTGCCGATCAGCTTTTTGGAGGAATCGTAGCACAGCAGCTTGGGACGGACGCTTTCGGCACTGTGTTCCGAGGAGCAGATCCGCACCTGACTGTCTGTTTTATCCAACACAGACAGAACATAAGCGGCGGAGGTGTCTTTCGTTAAGGCAAAGGAATATTCGGTAAAGTTGGTTGTGTCATAGGCAACATTAACAGAACTTTGCAATGCCTCGGAGAAGGTGAAGGTATCTTCCATAGCGGCGACGGCAACGGAGCCAATGGCAGCAGTAGCGTAGCCGGGGTTATAGGAAGCGAATTTCGTCTTGTAGTATTCTAATAGGAGCTTTTTCGCTTCGGTATAATTTCCGGCGGAAACGGCGGTTTTTACACCGCTGAGCTCGGAAGCACTCAAATTCAGCTTTCCGAAAAAAGCAGCGTCTGTAGAAAGGGTTGGCTTTCTGGTCTCAGCGGCAAACACGCTCACAGGAAGCAGGGATAAGGTCAGAGACAGAAGCAGGAGCAGGGCTATGATGGAACGAAATTTCATAAAAAGCACACCTTTCAGACCTTGACCTCTCCCGCAAGGACACGGCGGTAATCGTCTAAGTTCCTCTTGAGAAGTTCGGGGGTGTTCAGCTCATAGGGACAACGGCTACTGCACTGTCCGCAGGACAGAC
>JAZREB010000193.1:0-8632 GCA_045660585.1 Faecousia sp.
ATTTATGAATTTAGATTACCTGTTAGGAGATCTATCCCTTTCCGGTCAGCAGATCATTGTCCGTAGCAGAAATCGACGGAGCTGGTATTTCTCTAAATGCATTTGGAATCTGTGCAGTACGGCACTGTACCTGCTTTTGGGCTCCTTAGGGGTACTTGTCTTTACCGTTCTCATGGGTGGGTCTCCCTCTGTGGCAAATTCCCCAACGGTAACGGAGGTGTTCTTTCCCGAGCTTTACAACACCGGTTTTCTGATTCCCGTGGGAGAGGGCCTTTTTATGACGCTCCTTTTGCCATACCTCCACTTGGCCGCCCTGAGTATGGTGCAAATGCTCTTGTGTCTGTTCTGCAGCCCCATTCTCAGCTTCCTGCTGTGTATGAGCCAGCTTATGGTTGCGGTATATATTTGCAGTCCTTGGATGCTGGGCAACGGTGCCATGGTGCTGCGAAACGATATGCTCAACTTCTTCATGGGAGTATCCGCAGGAAAATCTGCCATAGTTGCAGTGGCTATTATTTTACTGTGTGTGGTGATTGGCTGTTTGCGATTCAAGAAGTCCGATATTATAGCCGCTGTGGAATAGGAGGTACAAATGGAAATTATCGTAAAATCTGCAACAAAGTATATTAAAAAAGCCCTGATATTAGACGATGTAAATATACAACTGACCGGAGGCAAGATCTATGGGTTGAAGGGTCCCAACGGGTCCGGTAAGACGATGCTCATGCGGCTGCTCTGCGGCTTGATCCGTCCTACTTCCGGAGAGGTTTGGATCGACGGGAAGAGGCTGGGAAAGGATATGGATTTTCCGGAATCTGTAGGTTTCCTCATTGAAAATCCGGCATTCCTGCCCAATTATACCGGCTACGAAAATCTGGAACTTTTGGCACAGATTCGCGGAAAGATCGGGGCCGAGCAAATTTGTCAAACCCTCCTGGAAGTAGGCTTAGATCCTCACGATCCGCGGAGATACCGGAAATATTCCTTGGGTATGAAACAGCGTTTAGGAATCGCTGCTGCCATTATGGAGAAGCCGGACTTGCTCATTGTAGACGAGCCTACCAATGCCTTGGATGATAGCGGTGTAGAACAGATCTGTACCATTCTCCGCAGAGAACGGGAGCGAGGGGCATTAGTCGTCATAGCTTGTCACGATTCCCTCCTTTTAGAGACCCTCTCCGATGAAATTTACAAAATCTACGAGGGGAAGGTGACGAAGTGAAACGCTATGGAAAGCTCCTGATCATCTGCCTTGTGGTGGTACTTGCAGGACTGTGGTTTTGGCGGTACAAAAGCATGAATGATTATTATGCTTCCCTTTCCAAGCAGAGCGTCTGTTATTATTCCATGGGTGAATTTGTAGAGGTTGGAGATAACTACATAGGAAATTATAATGGTTTGAATGGATACGGGTTTCGTGTTGACAAATTTGAAATCGTAGACGGAAATTCTTACTGCCAAGAGCTGAACTATGACGGAGAGTATGGGGAAAAACTGGCACTGATCTCTATCACTCTACGAAACAAGGGGTCCCAAGAGGGGATCTGGCTCACTGACCTCAACCTGATTGGGGAAGATAACTATGTGGGCATGAACTGGGACTTGTTGCTACTGGCAAATCCGGGGCTGAAAGGAAGCACCGGCATTCGCCTGTCTCCCGACACGGAGTATGCCCTCGTAATTCCCTATGACATCTTCCAAATGCATTTCAGCCGAAAAGCCTATAAAAATATAGAAGAATATCCCTTCTTCTTCGTTGTCGCCGACTATCCGGAGGAGCAACGCATCCAACTATCCCTTTTGGACTGATAATACTGTTTCTTGATAAAATGCTTTGAAAACCATTTTATTGCAGGATGAATATCCTGCACCGCCTATGGCGGCAAGAAGGTCTTTCCGGCGTAAAACTGCGAACTTCAGACAAGTTGATCTGCTTAGTAGCAAAGGCCGGCTATCTGGAGTTTAGATTTGACAACGCCCGTGCAGTGAATCATAGATCAGATGTGCAGAAAGAATGTATTATAGATCCTCCCCGAGGCAGTCACAGCTACTCCTGTGATGCATCACAGTACAGCGCGGAGGATTTTCCCAATGCAGAAAATGTTCGTCTCCTCGAAGGGACCTAGAAGGTTAGATATGTTTATCCCAATTGGACAGACGATTATGGATATTAATGCAGATGGTAGGAGAAGCGAGTTTAACTTAGCGGCAGGAACGCATGACCTGCCGTATCCCCTTTCAGAGCGGCTGATTCCATCTGTGAAAATCAGCCGCTCTGTTTTTATTTTTGTTGAGCAACTTTCTGACTTTTGAATATTCTCGAATAATTAAAATAGAGCCTTATGTGACTTTTCTCTTATTAACAGTTTTACGAGCGAAGATGCAATCCCGGAAATCGTATCTTTAGATGGATTGGGTCTGCATGATGATTGCAGGCATATGGTGTGTTTATTTTAGAGAGGAGGCGTTATCGGTTATGATTTATGGTTGAAAGTAGCTATCCGATACGAATATAAATAGAAAATCGAAAGGAGTTTTTAACATGAGTAAATTTGGAAGAATCCTATCCTTGGTACTGGTAATAGCTATGCTTGTGCAACTGCTTCCTGCATCCGCTTTTGCACAAGAGATTCAGCAAGTGCAGGAAGAAGAATCCTTTTTACAGGGAACGGCGGGTACTTTGGAAAATGCTGTAGGAAATGCCAATCCGGAGGACATTCTTTACGAAGTAGAAGAATACCGGGAAGAGGCACAGAAACATTTCCGCATGAAGGATGGAAATTTTGTAGCGGTGCAGTACGATGTTCCAGTACACTATGAAAACAGCAATGGAGAATTTGTTGAAATCGACAACACCTTGAATGCAGTTACAAGTCAGGATGGAACACCTCGGTATCGTTCTGTTAACGGCGGAAATACGACCGAATTCGCTGCAAGTTTGACAGATGAAATGCTGTTTACCGCTTCTTGGAACGACAGCTCTGTGCAAATGGGTCTCCTACAAGATGCCGAGGGCTCCAATTTCCCCGTGGACAGTATTCCCCTTGCAAACTATACGGTACAGGCCCAGGTAGACTCTGTTATGGCTACAAAGGGTCCTGATGACGGGACTGAGGCTTCTTTCTACCCGAAGAACTTAGGAGAAACGGTTTTATACGAAAATGTTTACCCAAATGTAGATCTGGTATATGAGGCATACAGCTATGACATTAAAGAAAGCATCATCCTGAATGCTCCTGTAGAACAGAATGCCTTTATTTTCGAGTTAAATCTGCGGAATCTGACACCGCAGGCGGAAAATGATGGAAGTTTCCTTTTGTTGGATGAGAATTCTCAGCCGATTTACGAAATCCCTGCACCCTATATGTATGATGCGGAGGGACATTATTCTGATGCTGTGACCCACACCCTTACCCCTATGGGTGAAGATAAATATTATCTTACGGTAACAGCGGATCAAACCTTCCTGGATGCCGCAAGCTATCCTGTATATATCGATCCTACTCTTGCTAAAATTTCTACGACCAACGGGGATGCTATTCGCTCCACTTATATTATTTCAGGAAAACCTAATCTGACACGTGCCGGTAGCGATCCCCTGTATATTGGTTATACAGCACATGATGGTGATGGCACTTATGAGGCGATTGTATATGCAGGAGATCTGCCTGTTGTGCCGGATGGATGTTTGATTGAGAGGGCTGAGATTTTGCTTTACCACCTCAATAGCAGTAGCGACGGGGAGATTGTAGATCCCATGCTCCTGCGAGCACATCGTTTTACTCTTGAGAAACCGGCGGGACAATCTCACGAAGCCTTCATTGATGGACTTACATGGAACAAGGTACATCCTAACGGAGCAGCGAATTACGATAGCACTGTGTTGGACTTCGCAAAAATCGGGAATCAAACCAAAGGAACCCGTGTATCCCTGGATGTTACCGAGTGCTATGCATCTTGGCAAGAGGGGCAGGCTCCTTACTTGCTTCTGCGGTCGGATGCAAGCTCCGGCAAGGCTGTAAATGCAAGATTCCGCACATACCGACAAGGAATTAGCTTCCTTGTGACCTATCGCAACGATGTCGGTCTGGAGGATTACTATACCTATCGTACGCTCGGTGCAGGCAGAGCGGGAACCGTATACATTTCTGATCATACACATCGTATAACTTTGAGTAATATGCTGATCGATGCTCCCAGTAATGTTATGCCCTTTTCTATGTCTTTGATTTACAACTCTTCTCAGGGGACACGATGCTTTACCAATAACGATGTGGATATCCACGCAAGAGATTACAGCAATATGAAGATCGGTGCCGGTTGGAAGCTAACTGCCCAGCAATGCGTACAGTCTGTCAGAATTCCGGACGACAGCTATGATACCCTATACTGGGTTTATACAGATGAAGACGGAACAGAACACTACCTCATGGACGAAGACAAGGAAGGAAACACAGATGGCGTTTTTGAGGATGAGGACGGTCTACACTACAGTGCTACCTTGGTTAGCGAAGAAGGCCACACAAATTTCAAAATTGAAACAGAAACCGGGTATGAGCTGTTTTTCCGGGACGGTATCTTAACATGGGAAAAGGATGCCTACGGAAATGGTATCTACTACTGCTATAACGGCAGTAGCTACAATCCGGATAGCAAAGCGTGGCAGCCTACGAACACAGTACACAACCGTCTGACACGAATTTACCGATACAATACCGGATCCACTAAAGATCCTGAGCTTTTAGCTAAGTTGGACTACTATACGGGGAATGAGACGACAGGTCCTGAAGGCTTCTTGTGGAAAATCACTAACGAAGCCGGTTTGATCGCTACCTTAACCTATGAAACAGAGAATGGGGTAACTTATCTGTCCTCTGTTACATACCCCGACAGCGAAACCTCCTACTATGATTATACAAATGGATTGCTGACAGATGTTTATGATGCTGAGAGCAATTACGGCTTTACCTTTGAATTCAACGAAGCCAAACAGATACAGCAGTATCAGGAATACTACAAAATCACCGGGACGAATACAAAACAAACCGGTGCTACCGTAACCTGCTGGAATGGATTGGGAAAACGCTGCACATACCGTGATTGGGGTCCGGATCGAGATAAAGATACAGAAGCGGATATCATAAACGGAACCTCCGACGACCTGCGTTTAGAAATTGAGTTTAACCATATGGGGCACACCATCTGTACTTATGTAACAGGCAATGATATCTCGGATATCTATGGTAGCTCTGCAGCAGAGTATATGGAAAAAGATGGGCAAAGTCCCAAAAACAACAAGCTCGTCAGTGCCTCCTCTACAGGTATTACCGCAGTGAATCTGATTCCCGATGGAAGCATGGAACTGGGAACTGCTGCCAACTGGATCACAGAAACCACGAATACGACAAAGACAGAACTTTGCAGTTCTGCTCAAGAGCAGATAGCCAGAACAGGAACACATGCATTACAGTTTAAGCGCGATGTTTCTACTTCTACAACAGACACTGCAAGGATCAGGCATACCGGGATCACATTGGAGGGAGGCACCACCTATACGCTTTCTGCCTATGTGAAAGCAAATAGTCAAACTGTTTGGGGAGATAACGGCAAACTGACATTGTGTATCTACTCTAATAGTGGAACCGAACCTGCTTGGAAGGAAATCGTGTTAAGAACTATGCCGAACAGCAAGATTGAAAACGGATGGCAGAGAGTTTATATGACCTTTACACCCGAGTCAGATGGCATGTACCAAATTGGATTTAATTTTGCAGATTTCCATGGTCTAATGTATGTGGACGATATTCAGTTGGAAGCCGCTCCTGCACCTTCCACCTATAACTTGGTGCAAAACGGCAGCTTTGAATACGGTTTGACCCACTGGAGCTATGCAAGTGCATCTGCGGCGGTTTTGTACGAGAGCACAAGTACTCCCTTTGGTGACAAGGTGGTGCGTATCAATGCCAAGGAGAATGAGTATATCCGGATGCAACAGAACATTCCACTGAACTGTTCCCCTGATACAACCTTCCTCCTTTCCGGATGGGCAAGAGGAAGCAGCGCTCCCAATCCGTCCCTGAAATACGGTGACAGCCTGCGGTATTTCGGTATGATCCTGCGTATCAACTATGTAGGCGGAAGTACAGAATTCCATTCTGTCCCCTTTGAGGCATCTGTAAAGGACTGGCAGTATGCAGCAAAGAGCATCGTACCAAAAGAAAAGAATAAGACAATTGAAAGTGTAAACATCTTCTGTGCATACGACAACAACCATAACAAGGCGTATTTCGATAATATTTCCCTCCGTATGGAACCTGTCCGGAGATACGAGTATGACGAAAACGGGAAACCTGAGTCCTCGGAAGAAAACGGTTTAGGTGAAGAAGGCTACACGTACGTCGGTGCTGACCTGATGAGCTACACTTCCTCCACAGGCGTGGAATATGAATATACCTACTATGATGAACACGCTGTAAAAACAGCCTCCGTAGACGGTGTTACTACAACCTATACCTATGATACCGCAGGAAATGGAACAGGCTCTGTGATGAAGGACGACGGAAACAAGCTACAAATGGAAAGTAGTGCGGATTCCACTCAGGATAAGAACCACACTCGTCACATCTACGACGCCAATGGAAACAAGGTGTCCTACACCTACAGTGCTTATAGCGGCAATGTGCTTAGTACAGTAACCTACCCGGATCGAAACTACGAAACCGGAGACTACGGCACATCCGTAACGGTTATAAACCAATTCGACGATTGGAATAACCGACAGATCGGAACCGTCCAGGATCCAATGGAAAGAGATGCCAACGGAAAATGGGTCTACGCCACCCAATTGGTATACGATTATGTCAACGGCACACATTCCGCAACACAGCGAAAGAGTACCGTAAACGGCACCTCCGAAAGCTGGCAGAAATATTCCTACGAAAGAAACGACTGGGGCCAAAAAACCGCTGTTACCGTAAGCCGGGGACAAGATAAAGATATATATACCGGCTCTATCACCTTAGCAGAATATGTATACGCTGCCAACAACGGGCATCTGGAAAGAGAGTATTACGGAGCTGCAAATGTGTCCGGAACCGACTATGCAGATTTTACCTATGATGTCCTTGACAGAGTTATAAGAGTAGAATATAATAGCGGTAGGTACATCTGCAATACTTATAATGCCGAAGGGAACCTTGCAAAGGTCACCTACGGTGACGGCACTGCTGAATTAGGCAGATATATCTTTGAGTATGACTCTCTCGGCAGACCGATTCGTAGCTATGAGTATGATGGAAGTGGAAATCTGATACAGAGCGTCGAGCAGCTTTACGATGAGTATAGCCGATTGACCGCCCAGAATTGGGTTGTAGGTAACACCCCTTATTCCGAGAGCTACACCTACAACGATCCCCCGGAAGAGGGCGAAATCGTCGCAGTCGGAACGCCTCAAGACGGCTCCCTTGCCACCGTGACTACGGCAACCGGGGATATTCTGTCCTTTACCTACGATGCCCTGAAACGGGCAAAACAGGTGCAGGCTACCGACAAGCACGGAACGCCGATCATAAATACTCGGTATGCTTATAGGTCAGATGTAAATTCCGAAGGCGCCCCTATTACCACGAACCAAATCCAGTACCACAACGTCCGAATCGGAGATGTGAATGATTCTGTTTTAGCGGGTGGTAAATACACCTATGACGGCGTTGGCAATATTACGGCAATTGCACAAAGCACCTCCCCCTTCAATCTCATCGTCACCTACGAATACGACGATTATAACCAGCTGATTAAGGAAACCTACTACGACGGCAACGGAAACAGCACCGGCAATATTACCGTATATTATGAGTACACCTACGATACTGCCGGTAATATCCTGACGATTTCCGAGAACGGCACTCAAACAAAAGCCTATTCCTATACCAACTCCGCATGGCAGGATATGCTGACCTCCGTCAACGGTCTCGCCATAGCCTACGAGGGACAGACCTACACAAATGCCACCGGCGTGAGAGGAACCGCCGTCAGCGGAAATCCCGTATTCTACCAAAACGGTTCCCTCTGTTCTAACGGAACCACACCGGTGAAGTATCACATGGAGTGGACGAACGGCAGACAGCTGACCCTTGTATATCGCCTGGACGATGCCCAAACCCGGATCTACTATGACTACGACGGTGACGGGATCCGCACGAACAAGTATGTAGAGGGTGTTCTCCACACTTACATCACTCAGAACGGAAAGATCATCCGTGAAACTATTGGCACAGGCTCTACTGCAAAGGTCTTGGACTTCCTTTACGATAACAGCGGACAGCCTTATGCTCTGAAGTACTATAACTCCCCCACCGCTACCCCCAGAACCTTCCACTACATCCTGAATCTGCAGGGTGATGTGGTCAAGATGGTAGAGATCCTCTCGGACAGCACCGGGATCTTCGAATCCCGCACTGTAGCAACCTACACCTACAACGCTTGGGGTGAGATCCTCTCTGCCACCGGCGAAATGGCAGAAATCAATCCCCTGCGCTACCGAGGCTATTACTACGATTCTGAAACAGGGTTCTATTATCTGCAAAGCAGATACTATGATCCGGAAAACTGTAGATTCATCAATGCGGATTCC
>JAZREB010000194.1:0-3449 GCA_045660585.1 Faecousia sp.
GCGGTTTCTTTTATGCTATGGGATCAATGTCAAGATTCTCTTACTTTACAAAGTAAGCCTTTGCACTGTCGCTGTAAGCAAAGAGTGCCTTACAGAGCTCGCCCAGAGTACCTACCTTACCGTTACCGTAGGTATCGGCGCAGTAGATAAATTCATTGGAAACAGGTACGCCGTTTTCGCAGACAACTGCAGTAACTTCTGTACGGAGTTCTGCTGCAAGGAGTCCATCGAAGGTAAAGGCATAGAGGTTCAAAGTTTCGTTATAGAGCTCGGGAACGCTGATCTCGGCAGTGCGATATGCACCGTAAATGTCGCAATAGGTGACCTGGAGAGACAGATCCTCTACATTGCCGGAAAACTTGCTCAGATCGATAATGTAACGAATGCCAACCTTGGAATTCAGATCCAGAGCCTTACCTGCCCAGGTAACACTGGGATTGACAGTGAAGCCCAGTTCCATGGAGGTATTGCCGAAGGTGACAGTATCCAGATTGACCAAGAGGCTCTTATGTTCTGCGGTCATCTTTGCATCAGCAAGAGCATCGGTACGATAGCTCTTGAAGGTCTGTGCCAGAGCACCATAGCGGAGCAGGTTTGCACACAGGGGCTTCAGGCCCTCGATCACGCCCTCTGCCTTATTCAACTGAGAATATGCGTACTGTGCAACAGAATAGGTGTCTACATTGGAGCAATAGTTGCGGCTGTCCTTACGTCCATAGAATGTAGCGCGGAGCTCGTTGTTCATATGAACTGCGGTCAGTCCGGTCAGGGTGAAGTAGTAATAGCTACCCTTCACTTCACCGGTGAGCTTGTAGGTATCGTAGCCGGTCTTGGTGTTGCCTTCGTACTTATCTACTTCTACTTCCATGTAAACAGTATCCAGGTCATATGCGCCAAGGAGAGACATGGGGATGGCATAGTTCACAGAGATGTCACTTGCCAGATTCAGAGTGTGGGAAATGCGCAGTGCAGAATCCACAAGGATCTTGTCCTCTTCACCGCAAACGCAAGTGCCGTTAATGAATTCATGGACAGCCATTTCGTTCAGAGCACAATGAGCGCAAGTGATTGCGTGGCTCTCTGCATCAACGGGAATGAATACCTCGCTATGGCCGGTAGCGGCAATAGCCTCTACCTTATATTCACCGCAGAGATTGCAGGAATATAACATTGCACCATTACGGGTGCAGGCAGCTTCCAGAGCGCAGGTGCCTACGCCCCAAGCATGATTGCAACGCTCGGAATAGGAGCTGTATGCACGGCTCTCATTGGAAACGATGTAGATACGGCCGATAGCAATTCTGCCATTGGGATCTACGGGCTTGCCGGTAAAGGTGATCCGCAGATCGCCCTCTGCCAGTGCAGGCAGCACAGTGCCGGAAATATCGGAGTAACCGAAGAGGATGTAGCTGCCGTCAGCGGCAACCTCGATGGGAGCCTCGGCATTGAAGCCATTGAGATACTCTGCACCGGTGAAGGTCACGCCCTGAGCAGCCTCGATGCGGAGCCAGTTAGCGCCGCCGTTTGCATAGGTGTTGATGACATGAACGTCCATCTCCCCTGCTTCCATATCGGTAGCAAAGTTCATGTAGCTGAACTGGCTGTGGCGGAAATGTACGATACCCAGGACGCCTTCCATGGGAAGGAGGTCACGGGTTGCCTCGATCTCAGCCATGAGGTCGGCAGATACAGAGGGATAGTAGGACTGGGTGCCCATAACAACACCATTGCCAACCTCTACTGCATACTTAGCAATACCTGCGAACCAGTCGGGACCGGTGCCGTAGCTTGCAGTATAAGCCATCGGAGCGATGTAGTCATAGATACCTGCGGCATCGGAATAGTTCTGACCATAGTGGAGGTCGCCGAAGCCAATGTTTGCGCTACCTGCGCTACCGCCTGCAACGCCACCTTCGGGCATAACAGCGGCAGAGAAGATCAGATTGGGGTTGATAGCCTTTGCAGTGTTAACGAGCAGCTCTGCAAAGTCAACAATGTTGTTACGACGATACTGAGCAACCAGAGTTGCATCCTTGTCGCCGTTAGCAAGGAGCTTAAAGATGTAGTTTGCATCTACGGACTCACCTGCGGGAAGACGGTCTGCATAGAAGGTCTTGTCGATCATATACTTGATATTCTCAACATCTGCACCCATTGCAGCCAGATTTGCGAAGTCTACCTCACTCCAACCGTTGCACAGGTGGTTGTAGCGGATGTAGTCCAGATGGAGACCATCGATGTCATAATTGGAAACCAGATCGGTGATCAGGTTAGACATGTAGGTACGATAGCCTTCGTCATAGGGGTTGATGCGGTCATTATCTCTTGCACGGATGTAGTGATACATACCTGCGTCGGGGTTATTTGCCTTATAGTTACTGTCCTCTACGGTTACGATCCATGCATGGACACGG
Organism: Faecousia sp.; assembly: GCA_045660585.1. Taxonomy (GTDB): domain Bacteria; phylum Bacillota; class Clostridia; order Oscillospirales; family Oscillospiraceae; genus JAZOXB01. The sequence goes on from JAZREB010000194.1 coordinate 2,415, forward strand.
ATGTTAGCGGCATGAGCAACATCCAAGCACTCCTGCAGAACGTCACGATCGGTTCTGGACAAAGCCTCGGTATAACGGGTGTTGAGGAAGCTGAGCTTGCCGCCGGTACCCTTAACCAGGAGATACAGGTCGGTAACACCATTCTGTACTGCACGGCCAACAACGGTCTCTGCGCCCAGATTATAGATGTCTTCGCCCCATACCCATTCACCTACGATCTCGAACTCCTTGGAGCCAAGAGCAACGTAAGTAGCGGTAACGGTGATGTTCTCGGTAACTGCATCGAAGCTCTTATCCCAACCTGCGAAGGCGCAACCTTCCTTAGTGGGAGCCTCGGGAGCCAGGACTGTGCCGCCGGCATAGGTCTTCTTGCTTGCAAGGACAGTGCCGTCGGAATCCTTAAAGGTAACGGTGTACTGGGTATGATCCTCGTAGGTGTTGTATACACGGCTCTCGTTGGAGCTAATGTAAATACGAACCAGAGAGGGTCTTTCCTTTTCGTCAACGGGCTTTCCGGTGAAGTTGATGGTCAGCTTGCCGGACTTGAGGGCGCCGATGACAGTGCTGGAAGAGGTTTCTGCATAACCGAAGGTCACGGTGCGACCGTCAGCGGCAATAGAAACGGGAGCGCCGGAAGTAAAGCCGGTACCCAGAGTAGCCTTGGTGATCTTCATGCCTTCGGGCACTTCCACCTTCAACCACTGGCAACCGCCTGCAGAAGAAGCATTGAGGAAGTCAATGTCCATCTTGCCGGTGTTGTAGTCGTATACAGCCTTGGAGTAGCTGAACTGAGAATGACGGAAGTGAGCAATGCCCAGAACGCCTTCCATGGGAAGGAGTCCGCGAACGGCATTGATGTCACCCATCAGGTTGACGGAAGTCAGGGGGTAGAAGGACTGCAGGCCCATAACAACCTTATTGCCAACCTTTACAGAGTACTCGGCGATATCAGCCATCCACTGGGGCTCTGCTTCGTAAGAATTGGAGTAAGCCATGGGGCAGATATAGTCGTAGATCTCAGCGGCATCGGTGTAG
>JAZREB010000195.1:0-15565 GCA_045660585.1 Faecousia sp.
GGGGCAGTCTGCCCTTCATGCTTTCCGAGCTGTTCTCCGGTGGTCTGATTCTGGGTGCCATCTTTATGGCAACGGATTATACCACTTCCCCTGTGACCCGTCAGGGTCAGATCTTCTACGGCATCGGTTGCGGTGTCCTGACGATCCTCCTGCGGTACTTCGGTTCCTATGTTGAGGGTGTCAGCTTCGCCATCCTGATTATGAACTGCTGTGTGGGCTTCTTCGACAAGATGGGCCTGCCCAAGCGCTTCGGTGTAAAGAAGGGTGGTAGTGAGGCATGAAATATATCCTGAAATTAGCCCTGATCCTCCTGCTGATCACTGCTGTTGTGGCAGGGCTTCTGGGTGTTGTGAATCTGCTCACAGCAGACAAAATCGCGGAAAACACCGCAAAAAAGGCAAACGAGGCCATGCAGACCGTCCTACCTGCAAGCTCTTACGAGCCCATGGACGTTTCCGGTTACGACATTACCGAGGCTTATCGGGCAGAAAACGGCTATGTTGTCCGCCTCAATGCCATGGGCTTCGGCGGTGCCATTGATATGATGGTTGGCATTGACCTCAATGGAACCGTTACGGGGATCTCCGTGATCTCCCACGCAGAGACCGCATCCCTGGGCGCGGAGTGTACCCGCCCTGATTGGCAGAGCCAGTTCGTAGGTACCGCAGGCTCCCTGCAGGTCACCAAGGACGGTGGCACCATTGATGCCCTCACCGGCGCAACGGTCACCTCCCGCGCCGTTACCGAGGCGGTTAACCGCGCCGTGGAATTTGTGAAGGAGGTACAGCCGTGAATTTTAAGAAAAGTTTAAAAGACGGTCTCCTGACCAATAACCCCGTCTTGGGTCAGCTCTTAGGTCTGTGCTCCACCATGGCGATTACCACGACTCTGTTTAACGGCCTTGGTATGGGTCTGTCCGTTACCCTGATCCTGATCTGTTCCAATGTGGTCATTTCCCTTCTGCGGAAGGTCATCCCGGAAAAGATCCGCATTGCATCTTATATCGTCATTATTGCGGGCTTTGTTACCATGGTAGACCTGCTTCTGAAGGCCTATGTCCCTGCTCTTTCCGAGTCTCTGGGTGTGTTTATCCCCCTGATCGTTGTTAACTGCATCATCTTAGGCAGAGCAGAAGCCTTCGCTTCCAAGAACGGCATTCTGGCCTCTGCGGTAGATGGTCTGACCCAGGGCATCGGCTACACCGCCGCACTGGTTGTAATGTGTGTAGTTCGTGAGCTGTTGGGTAGCGGCACCTTTGGCAAGGGTGTCTTCGGTGCAGACGGCATCCGTATTTTAGATGCTCAATATCCTGCCCTTCTTGTGATCCTGCCTGTGGGCGGATTCCTGACTCTGGGTTGCCTCATTGCCTTCTCCCAGTGGTTTAACAATCGTCTCAAGGAAAAGGAGGATGAAAAGAAATGAACCTGTTCCTTTCCCTCTTCTCCATTTCTCTCAGTGCCATTTTGGCAGAGAACTTCATTTTGGTAAAATTCTTGGGTATTTGCCCCTTTATGGGTGTTTCCAAGAAATCCGATACCGCCCTTGGCATGGGTATTGCGGTTATTTTCGTTATGGCCATTGCCTCTGCCGCTACTTGGGCTGTGGATCACTATCTGCTGGTACCCTATGATCTGGGGTATATGCAGACCGTGGTATTTATTCTGGTCATTGCGGCACTGGTACAGTTTGTGGAGATGTTCTTGCAGAAGGCCATGCCCTCTCTGTATCAGGCTCTGGGTATCTATCTGCCCCTGATCACCACCAACTGCGCTGTTTTAGGTGTAGCCCTTCTGAATATTCAGAACAGCTATACCTTCATCGAGTCTGTGGTTTACGGTGCTATGGGCGGTGTGGGCTTTACCGTTGCTATCTTGCTGTTCGCTTCCGTTCGGGAGCGTTTGGAGGATTGCGATTGCCCCAAGTGCTTCAAGGGATTCCCCATTGCCCTGATTGCCGCAGGACTTCTGGCGCTGTCCTTTATGGGCTTCTCCGGCTTCAAGGTATTCTAAGGAGGTATGGACATGAATAATATTCTTTCTGCCGTACTGGTATTGGGGATCCTGGGTACCTTGTTCGGTGCCGTTCTTGCCATCGCCTCCAAGGTGTTCGCAGTGAAGGTTGACGAACGTCTCCCCCTGCTAAAGGATGCACTTCCCGGGGCAAACTGTGGCGGTTGTGGCTATGCCGGCTGTCAGGCCTATGCACAGGCTGTGCTGGAAGGCAAGGCGGATATCGGCTTATGCGCCGCCGGTGGTCCCGAGGCAAGTGAAAAGATGGCGCAGATCATGGGCGTAGAGGCTTCCGGCTATGAACGGAAGGTAGCCATGGTCAAGTGCCGTGGGCACAATCACGTATTCAAGGGCAATTATGAGGGGATCCAAGATTGCCGTAGCGCCATGTTCGTCACCGGTGACGGCCCCTCTGCCTGTCCCAACGGCTGTCTGGGATTCGGCACCTGTGCAAAGGTCTGCAAATTCGATGCCATCACTGTTGAAAACGGCATTGCCCGTGTGAACGCCGACAAATGCACCGGCTGTTTGCAGTGTGTAGAGGCTTGCCCCCGCAAGGTCATTGTCCCCGTTACCTACAATACGGATATCGTCATTGCTTGCTCTAACAAAACTCGCGGTGCCTATACCCGTCAGTTCTGTGACGTAGGCTGTGTAGGCTGTCGCCTGTGCGAGAAGCAGTGCGAGCACGATGCTATCCACGTAGTCAACAACCTGGCTGTCATCGATTATAACAAGTGTGTCTCCTGTGGTCGTTGCGCCGCCGTGTGTCCCCGTCGTCTGATCTCCGACTTCAATCTGACAACCGATATGGACGCCGCCCCCCTGTAATAGGCTGTGGCAACAAATATACATAGGATTCTATTATGAAACTATATATCGAATCGGATGTATATGCCCGGATAATCGACGTTTCCTCCTCATGTGATCGAGAGAAAAGAGTATTACCGCCACAAATTCCTCGACTGGCTCTATAACAAAGCATGCTTACAGAATGAAAGCGATAGATGCAAGTGGGAAAGCGTTCGTGGGGTTGTGCTACGACGGGAATGCCCTTGTGGATTGGCTAAACCGCAAGGTGCTAAAGGCTACCGGCGAAGTTGCCGTGATGGTGGAAAAGGACGTAGAAATAGACGAGACTCTATGGAAAGCAGAGGGAATCCCGTATATTTTCTTCTGACACACATGGCCTATCGGACAATTCCTGATAGGTGTATAAAAGTCCCGGTTGGGGAAGGATTCCTTCCCCAACCGGGATTTTGTTTATGGGATCAACGAACAATAGATGTGCGCCATTAGCTAAAGTATGCCTTTGCAGTATCGCTGTATGCGATCAGTGCTCTGCACAGGGTCAGAAGCTGGCCGTCTTTATTATTGCCATAGGTATCGGGGCTGTAGCGGAGGGTCTGGGACAGACGGGTGTTTCCTTCGTAAATGGCTACATCCACAACACTGCGGAGCTCTGCGGCTAAGAGACCGTCAAAGGTGAATGCGTATCGGTTCAGATTTGCGTTATACAGCTCTGCACCGGTGACGGTGGTTTCTACGGACTCGCCTTTGTAGTTTACATAATTCACCTTGAGCGTCAGATCCTCTACCTTTCCGGTATAGGAGCCCAGGCTGAAAATATACTTTACAGCAACCTTGGAATCCAGACTCAGTGCCTTGCCTGCCCAGACGATAGCGGGATTTGCAAGATCGGACAGGGTCTCGTTGTTGGAGCCAAAGGTGACGGCCTCTGCATTGCTGAGATAAGCACGATGTTCTGCTGTCATATTGGCATCTGCAAGGGAGTCGGTGCGATAGGACTTATAGATCTGTGCTTCCTTGCCATAGCGGAGCAGGTCTGCACACAGAGCCTTCAGGCTGTCTGTGTTACCGTCCTTGTTTAACTGGGAGTAGGCATATTGCGCTACGCTGTATGTATCGGGGTTGGAGATGAAGAAATTTCCGTCTTTTTCCATATACAGGGTGGCAACGACCTGATCACCTATGTTAACGGCAGTGAGACCGGTGAGGGTGTAGTAGTAATAGTTTCCGTTGAGGGTGGGGTAAATGATCTCGGTCTTGGTGCCGGTCTGCCGGTTGCCCTCGTAAACAGGGATCTCAATAGCCATAAAGTGGTTTACATAATCCTTGAGCAGAGTTTCCTTTACCGCGAAATTGACGGAAATATCACTTGCTAAATTCAGGGTGTGGTTAATGGAAATGGAAGAATCCACAGTGGGGACATTATCCTTTGCACCACAGATACACAGATCATCTACATAGGTATGGGCAACGGTATCGGACTTGTCGCAACGGGAGCAGGCATAGTAGTGGGTATCGCCCAGATTTTCGTAGGTGAAGTCATGACCCAGACGGGGCAGGACAGTCTGTTCTTTCAGGATCTCACCGCACAGGCCGCACTTTTCGCCATCGGAAATACCGGAGGTCAGACAGCCTGCGGGGGTGCCGGGGATGGTCTGCGAGATATGATCTCCCAGAGGAAGGGTTTCACAACCGCTGAGAATATCGCCACAGGTGCCGCACTTAGTACCGGCGGTAACGCCGTGAGTCCGGCAGTTTGCTTCTACAGCGGGGACATCAACGGGAGCGTGACCGGTTGCGGGGATAACCTCACAGCCGGAGAAAATCTCACCACAGGTGGTGCACTTGGAGCCGGCGGTAATGCCATCAGTGGTGCAGGTGGGTTCTGCGGCGTCGACGGTGACGGTGTTATGACCGGGGGCGGGGGAGACCTGTCCGCCGGAGAGAATCTCGCCACAGGTGGCACACTTGGTACCGGCGACTACGCCGTCGGTGGTGCAGGAGCCTGCGACACCGGGGATCTCAACCACATTGTGACCGGGGGCGGCGATGGTGGTGCATCCACTGAGGACTACGCCGCAGGTAGAGCACTTGGTACCGGCGGTCATGCCGTTCGTGGTGCAGGTTGCAGGGATGGCGGCTACATCTACCACGGTATGATCCAGCTTGGGCAGGGTCTCCTGAATGTCCAGGAGCTGACCGCAGGTGGTGCACTTTTTCGCTTCGGACAAGCCGGTAGCGGTGCAGGTGGGAGCTTTGCCGGCTACCGTGGTCATGGTGTGGCTGATGCCGAACTTGGATTCGGGGATATAATAGATCTTGTGCTTTTCCTTCTTATCTGCGGCAACGGTGCTGGGAACAATGACGAAGTATACATTGCCGTTCTTGGTTTTGACACCTTCGATCTCCAGATTGCCTACATTGGTAACTTTAACCAGCTTCTTGTAGGAGCCGGAGGAGTTCATCATAGCGATCTGAGGGACATCGCCGTCTGCGCCACCGGTGAGGTAGATGCTGTTCTTGGAGGAAATGTCAATGCCCTGGAAGGAGCTGTTGGGACGAATGATGCTCCTGCCACTCTGGGTGAAGGAGAAGGAGCAGGCGGCCTTAGCGTCGGCAGAGTCCATACGGACGGATTCGCTCTTGTCTAAGAGGTTGTTGAGCTTTGTTTTGTCGTATGCGGAATAGGTAACAGTGCCTTCCTTGGTCTGGATACGGAAAATAATGTAGGAGTTATTTGCGCCACCGGCGACACGATAGGTGGTGCCCAAACGGGAGGCGCTCTTGTTGGCGTAGTTCATGTAGGACAGGCGGTTGAGCTCGGTGTAGTCATAGGTCAGACCGGCTTCGTACTTGAATCGAGCCATCTGGAGGGACCAGTTGTAGTCGCTGTCTGCGGGGGTGTCGGACTTACAGCCCATGAGGAGGTATTCTGTGCCGTTGTGGGTGTAGAAGTCCAGAGACTGACCGTGACCGCAGTTGTTCATGGTCATGCGATCCATGTAATGTGCCTCGGCGCCGCTAATCTTCAGACGGGAGACATAGGTGGTGGCATCTACACGCTGAGTGATGTAGATGTAAGTAGAGCCTACATAGAAATTCTGGATGGCTCTGCCCAGAGGCAGACCCTTCAGGGTGTATGCCAAGGTAGCACTCAGACTGCTGGTGGATGAAGGGGTTGCGGCGAATACTCCCTGGGCACAGCCAAAGAGCAGGATCATCGTCAGCGCAAGGCTGAGGATCCGAAGGGTGATTTTCTTCAAATGCATAAAACATCCTCCTACGCCTGAAAATCAGGCAATTTTTTGGGAAAGATTGGATAAAAATTCTATCCAACCTTCTTATCAATATAAATATACCATGATGTGGAGAAACTGTCAATATCGGCAATTTTTGTGGGAGAGGAAAATTTTTCGGAACCCATTGACCGACTATCTGTTTTATGGTAAGATTTCCGTGAGAAAAAGATCAAAGGAGAAGGAAAATCATGAAGGGTAAAAAAATAAAAGGGTTTCTCAAAACCTTAGGCGGAGTAACCATAGCCACGTTCCTCTTCGGTGTGGCGGTTTGTTGCTACATCCATGCAGGGCTGGGCAGTGACAGCGTCACCGTGTTCCAGCAGGGCATCAGTAATACCCTGTCCGTTTCTATGGGAACGGCGGCCTATATTTATATTGGTATCGTTTTTATTATCGACCTGTTTATTTCACGGAAGAACATCGGATGGACAACGGTGATCAATGCCCTGCTGTTGGGCACCTTTATTGATCTGGTCAACAAGTGGTTTGCAGGCTTCTACAGTCTGACGGATGCCCTGCCTTTCCGGATTGGGTTATTGGTCATGGGCATTTTACTGGTATCTGTCAGTTGCGTGATCCTAATCAAACTGAATAAGGGCAAGAATGCTCTGGATGCAGTTGCATGGGGGCTGACCGCTCGGCTGAAGTGGCCCTATCGTCTGGTTCGGATCTGCGTGGATGCGGTGCTTATGGGCATCGGTTGGCTCCTGGGCGGAAAGGTAGGCCTTGGCTCCATTGCGGCGGTTTTCCTCACCGGCCCTACGATCCAGTTCCTCCTGTCCCGTCTGCAAAAGAAAAGACGCTAAAAATCGCATAACGATTGAAAAATAGGGGAAAATATGGTATACTTTACTCGAAAGGAAGAAAAACCGCCTTTCACCTCGAAAATTAACCCGCAAGGAAGGAATCCCTATGCTTGAAATAAAGAATTTATCCTACCGCGTACAGGGCGAAGAGGGCCCTGTAGACATCCTGAAGGATGTTACCTTAAATATCGAAGATAAGAAATTTATCGTCATTACCGGCCCCAACGGCGGCGGTAAGACCAGCTTAGCCCGTGCTATCATGGGCATTTATCAGCCCACAGGGGGGCAGATCCTGTGGAACGGCACAGATATCACGAATCTGTCCGTAACCGATCGTGCCCGTATGGGTATTTCCTACGGCTTCCAACAGCCCCCCCGTTTTAAGGGCATGAAGGTTCGCGACCTTCTCACCGTAGCCGCAGGAAAGAAGATCAGCCATGACGAGGCTTGCTCCTACCTGACCAAGGTAGGTCTCTGCGCCCGTGACTACATTGACCGCGATGTGGACAACTCCTTGTCCGGCGGCGAGGTCAAGCGTATCGAGATCGCCACCATCTTGGCACGGAAGTCCGACCTCATGATCTTCGATGAGCCGGAGGCAGGCATTGACCTGTGGTCCTTTGCCCGTCTTACCGAGACTTTCAAAGAGATCCACGACAAGAAGGAAGCCACCATCCTGATCATTTCCCATCAGGAGCGGATCATCCGCTTAGCTGACGAGATCATCCTCATTGCCGGTGGTTCTCTCAGCGAGCGTGGCTCTGTAGAAGAGATCTACCCCAAGATCATTGCAGACACTGTATCGAGCTGCAATATGCTGGAGGTGAACAACAAATGCTGAACGATATCCAAAAGCATATTTTAGAAATGGTAGCGGATCTCAAGGGCACCGGCGAGGGCGCCATCAACATCCGCTCCGACGGACAGAGAGCCTTCCGCAGAAATACGGAAAACATCGTCATCGAGTCCAAGACCGATAAGGACGGCATTGACATCCGCATTGCCCCTAATACCAAGAACGAGAGAGTTCACATTCCCGTTGTTGTGACGGAATCCGGGCGGAAGGATCTGGTGTACAATGATTTCTACATCGGAGATCACGCAGACGTGACCATCGTAGCAGGCTGTGGCATCCATAACTGTGGCGATTGTGATTCCGAACACAATGGTCTGCACACCTTCCATGTTGGTAGGTTTGCCAAGGTCAAGTATGTGGAAAAGCACTACGGCGACGGAGAGGGAACCGGCAAGCGGATCCTGAATCCCCAGACCGTCCTGTATTTGGAGGAGGGTGCCTCCGTTACTCTGGAGACCACCCAGATCCGTGGTGTAGATGACACCAAGCGGTATACCAAGGTAGTCTGCGAGGGCGCAGGCAGTGAGATCATTGTCCGTGAGAATCTCCTGACCCACAACGACCAGCATGCAGATTCCGAGATGGATATTTTCCTCAACGGCGAGGACAGCAAGGCACAGGTCATTTCCCGTTCCGTTGCACAGGATAGCTCCACGCAGGTCTTCTATCCCAGAGTAGAGGGCAACATCAAGTGCTTCGGCCATGTCCAGTGCGATGCCATTATTATGGGAAGCGCCAAGGTTCGGGCTATCCCGGAGATCACCTGTAACCATGTGGATGCTTCCTTGATCCACGAGGCCGCCATCGGTCGGATCGCGGGGGAACAGATCCTGAAGCTCATGACTTTGGGAATGACTCCAGAAGAAGCCGAGGCCAAGATCCTGGAAGGCTTCCTCCGCTGAGGATCGTGCCATGTTTTCCGTTACACTGATCACCGTAGGCAAGTGCAAGGAGAAGTTCTACCTTGCCGCCGCCGATGAATATGCAAAACGACTGGGCGCTTACTGCAAGTTTAAGCTCTTGGAACTGCCGGAGACCCGTCTTCCCGACGACCCATCTCCTGCGGAGATCCGAGCCGGTCTTGCCAAGGAGGCGGATATTATCGAGGCCCAGATCCCCAAGGGCTCTTGGTTCTGTGTCCTGACCCCGGAGGGAAAGGAACTGTCCTCCGAGTCCCTGTCGGAAAAAATCAAGCAGGTCAAGCTCAGCGGTAAAAGCTCCGCTTGCTTCCTTATCGGCTCTTCTTTCGGCATGGATCCCCGGATCAAGGCTATGGCAGACTTCCGTCTGTCCTTCGGTCCCATGACCTTCCCTCATCACCTTATGCGGGTCATGGCCCTGGAACAGCTCTACCGAGCAGAAACCATTGCCGCCGGCACCCGATACCACAAATAAAATCAACAAAGATCCCACGATTGCAGACAGCAAGTCCGCCGTCGTGGGATCCTTTGCACCCATTGGGTGCATAAACCTACCAATTCCGACTAACTGTGATTTGGTTCCTTTGAAGGGAAATGTTTTGGGCTTGAAAACTTAAAAATGACAGATAAAAGGGAATGAGCTTCCTTTTCTGTCCTTGACAAAGTGTGGAAAAGGATGGTACAATGAAAAGAGTATTTTATAGGGTGTTTTCGATTTTTTTCTGTAAATATATGAAAAATAAACACCTATGATTGTAAAACGGAGGTTATGTGTATGAAGAAGAACATCGTTCACCGGCTTCTGTCTCTGCTCCTGGCTCTGATCATGGTTCTGGGTATGATCCCCACTACTATGGGCACCCGTACAGAGGCGGCGATCCCTGCCGATCAGCAGACACTGGCGGCAGACTATCTGGGACAGATCGAGGCTATTGAAACCGGCACCAGATATGCCAAGTATGTCAGGCATATGCTGAGTACCGATTCCGGCGGATTTACGGGCAATATCAAATCCTATTTAACAGGACTGTCCGGAAACTTCGTTATGGTAAACGGAACGGCCATCGGTGGGCAGTACTATGCCTTCGATCCTACCGTGGGCGTTGTGTACTGCACCTACGGAACGGATCCTGTTACTGTGGTAGGGGATCAGGTGTTCGGTGTAGCTCCCGGTGCTGTGATCGGGATCAAATATGATGCCAATAGCAATGCAGACTCTGTTTTGGATGCTAAATCCAGTGTAAGAGCCAGATACTTCTTGACCCTTGCAGACGGGCGGTACATCAACATTGATAATACCTCAAGTGACTCTACGGAATCGGTAAACTGTGTAAAGCTTACGAAAACCGCTGTCAGTACCACAATTTTTGCAAGATACACCCAAAACGGTGTTCAGATTTGTAACAGTGGCATTTTCCGTTCCAACAGTTCTACCACGGGCGTAAACGGCCTGCGCTACGAAGGAGAGAATCCCCCCGTTGCCCGAGGCTACTACAAATCCACCGGTGCCGCCACCGGCACACCCTTGGTGCTGTACAAGGAACAGACCAACCGCGTCAATGTAGATTCTCTGTACGATGCCCTTATGGAAGCAAAGAAGTACCTGCAAAATTGCAATCCTTACGAAGAGGATCGTTTTCAGGCCTTCCTGACAGAGGTAAAGAACGCCATTGATGATTACAATACCTATAACCAAAACGCTTATACCGGCAATGTAGCCACTGCCGAGGCAGAGGTAAAGAGCCAAGCACAGGCTCTGACCGATGCCACCGCATGGGTCAAGCCCTATGATGTGCAGATCAACGAGCTCCTTGCCCCCATGACACAGCAGGTAGCTGCCCTGTCCGAGGTTACGACAGGTACTTATTTCATTATGGGTCTGGACAGAAACGGTCTCTACCGTACCTTTGATCCCGATGTGATCAACCAGATCAACAATACCCGCAGAATGTTCAACAAACTGATCTACCTCCCTGTGCAAAGCGGGAATGTAGTCACAGACAGCCTTGTGGGCTCCTCGGTCTTGTACAAGGTGGGTGATGCCGGATACAGTTGGCAGTTATCTAACGGCGCCTATTTGCAGGTGAAGGATAACAGTGCAGAGCTTACGGGCAGCAATGCGGATCAGGAAGATATTTTCCACGGCAATCCCATCGGTCTGACGATCCTGGAGCGTTCTTCCTACGGAAGTTCTAACAACAAGAATCCCTTTGCAGATTCGGCCAAGGCCTTCCTCATTAAGGACAAGGATATTACTACGCAGGATATCTGGGTCAGCCCCAGTAACAACAGTAACCGTTTCCAAGGCTGGACGGCAACCAATGCCCATACCACCGGTGGAGATGAATACGATCTGTACCTGTTCCGCATGTCCGATCTGACCTTGGAGCTGTTCAAGGCTCTGGAATATGTAGAGCCTTACGGTGGCGGAAATGCCGACGGTAGATATGACGAGACGGTTTATGCCGCCTTTGCAGAAAAGGTTTCCGAGGCTCTTGAAAAGTATCGCGCCAATCGGAACACCATGTCCGATCCCACCCTGCAAGGGGAACTGGACACCCTGGCAGAGAAGCTGAAGGACTATGCAAGACAGCTCACCTTGGCAGATTCTCAGACGGACTACATTGATATTCCTCTGGAGGTTTTGGACTTCCGCAGTGATAAGTTCCTCTTTGAATACTATGGAGGCAGTGCCGGCAACCGATATGCCCTGACCGATGAGATCCCTCTGACGGACTACCCCAACGACGATCTTCTGCGCCCCCTCTATGAAGCCATGCAGGCCAATACGACGCGGGAGCCTCAGGGAGGCACTAACGTCAGAACGAAAATGGTCCTGTCCGATCTGGTAGGCGGTAGTCCTGTATATGCCGAACATACCGTAGGCTTTATCGCAGCGCGGATCCTTAATGAATGGATGCATAATCCCAATTCCTCTCTCCATACCACCTATAGCGCCCAGATCAATACCTACAACAGGTATATGGAGAATGTGGATATTCAGGATGTGGTCTGGGACAAAGCCGAGGATCTTTATACCCGTTATCATGCCACCACTGCCACAGCTCAGGAAAAGGCAGCGATCTTAGGCACTTTTGAAAAAACCGTGAAAAAAACCAAGTCGCAGACAAACGGCGGCGTACTCCTGTGGGAGAATGTGGAAACGGCCTTCGACCTTGCTTACTACACCCTCAACAACATCTGGAGACCTGTAGAAGACACCTTGGGGACCGGGGAAGAACCCTACAACATGGTGGTTACGGAGAGAGACACTCTGCGTATGTATCTGGATGAGGAGACCGATCTGTATACCATTGATTCGAGCAATCGCACCGTATATGACGGTTATAAGATCTACAATACCGTTCCTCTCATGAGCAATGATCGTCTGAAGTTCCCTCAGATGACCCCTGTAAACGGCTTGGGCTTTGAAGCAAACAACAGAGAAACAGATCCCACCACCAATCTGTATACCAAGTACGGTTGGGAAGAAGATCTTGCGGATGTAAACTACGGATTTATGCTCCATGCCTCCGGTAGCTTTGTCTACTACGAGGATCAGGAGCAGAAATTCGAATTCATAGGCGACGACGATGTTTACTTCTTTATTAACGGCAAGCTGGTCATGGACATTGGCGGTGCCCACAGCCCCGCAGGAGAAACCCTGATTCTGAATGATGCAAATTCCAAATACGCTCTGGCTCTGGAGGACGAGGGAGTATATACCTTCGATATGTTCTATGCAGAACGCCATACCTTCGGCTCCAACATGAAGCTTTCTACCAACATCAAGATCGTCAGCACCGACACCCTGACTACCAAGGGGCAGTACGCCGTAGAGGTAAAGGGTGAAAATGCCGTCACCTCCAACGGCAAGGGCATCGAGCTTATCGACAACCAGTTGGTCAGTGTGGACGACGTGATTGCCTATAGCTTCGACATTACCAATCAGCGTAATGTTCCCGTAACGAATCTGGAATTCCACGACGATTCTCTGGGCGTCCACCTGACCGGGGATAGAATTACTACCTATCCTGCAACCCTTTCTACAGGCTATGAGGTACAATCCCTTACCGATCCCGCCATGGGCTACGGCAACGGTGTTGCGACCCAATTCAAGGATCTGATCATTGAATATACTACAGTAAACAGTGACGGAACCCTTGCAACAGGGACTCCCGTGGAGAAAACTCCCACGGAAATGATCAACCTGATCCGTAGCAAGGTGAGTAAGGACAGCGTGGAATACACCTATGCTCCCTTGGATGCAGGGGTTTACCGCGTTTCTGTAGCAACGGAACAGCAGCTACGCAACCTGCTGAAAGAGGGCATCCCCATGGAGTGCCGGATCAGCATCTACGGCTTCCTCCGCAAAACCGTAGGCACCGACTCTCCCTATCGCAACAACCTGACCACCCACTGCACCTACCGCAGAAGTGTCAAGGTCAATGCAGAGCTTGCAACCGTTACCGGTAAGGCAAGCCGTATCCTCCGTGTCCCCGCTGCAACAGAGATGCCCGATATCCCCCGTGTCGAGATCACTCTGGACTACGGCAAGCCCGTACAGATTCCCTTAGAGGATATTACCAACCAGATCTTCTTTGAAAAGGACAGCGAAGCCTCTGTAGGCCAAATCGTGGGCTATGTGGAAGAAGGCTATAACGGCCAGCTTCTGAAAAAACGGCCCAACAATCTCCTGACCCTCTCCACAGGGGATACTGTGGATGGTCTGCAGGGCACCTTCACCCTCCGCGAGACCTCCATGGAGTACGCCATGTGGGAATTCATGGAGACCGTAGAGACCCTCTATGCCGTGGTCAAGCTTAACAGCTTCAACTATTCCGGCGCCCAGTATGAATACGCACTGGTAGAGCTCCGCCTGATCCCTGCCAACATGATGTACTACGAAGCAGAGGACTTTACCGGCAGTGAGATCAGCTACGAACAGGTAGGCGGTTCCTATTCCGATTGGGAACTGAAGACCGACGTGAATGTTGACACTGTAGACGATCAGGACTTTAACCCCGTTAACCACCGTACCTATGACATGGTCATTGACCGTGACAATATCCCGGCGGAAGCTTTCTTCGTTGATTTTGACGGCACAGGATATGAAAATCGCTACAGACTCCAGCCGCAGTACAAGGGCAATGACTTTGACTCGGAATCTGCATGGTATTCCCACAATGGTCGCAACTCCATTTATAATACCCACGCCCTGGATGCTAAAGCCGGCACCATGGTTCTGAGCAACCTGAAGTCTAAGGATGCAAATGGCAACTCTTTGGGTGCATGGATCCAGACCGTGGTCTCCGGTGGAGATATCGGCAGTACGGGAGTGCAACTGGTTCCCGGAACAGGACACTTCGCACAGATCCGCTTCCGGATAGAAAACTGCACAGCTTACGCCGGTGCCGGTAATGTTTCTGTCTTCTTCTCCAATAACGAGGACACAGAGACAGAAGGCAATGTAGCAATAGATGATCACCGAGGAAAGGTGGCTGTGTCTAACGATGAGGTACTTACCGGTGACTATATCACGGTAAAGATCCCCTTGGAGATTTCTTACTATACAGAATCCGAGATCATCGATATCATGCGTGTGTATATTGCAGGCTACACCGATGACGGCAGCGGATTGGGTAAGATCACCATCGACTACATCTATGTGGGACCGGAAAAGGGCATGGATCAGGATGTATATGACGAGTATCTGTACTTCTCCTTTGATAACACTGCCTCCGATGTGCTCCGTTATACTAGCGGCGTCTACGGCTCCACTGTCCGCAATTATGACCTGGCAGAGAATTGGACTGCCCCCACTGCAGGGGAAACCCTCCATATTACCGACGACGGATATCTTGTATTCTCCGATCAGAGTGACGATGAGTGGAACTGCGCCGAGCCCGGCATTAAGGTGGGGGAAGACCCCATCGGATACAAGGTCAGAGAAAATGATGTTTACCAAATCCGCTTTAAGATCACCGGCACTAATGTATACCCCGAGGCCGGAGAAACTCCCCTTGTGGCACTGCAATTTGCAGACGGCGGCAAGGCGGCGGCCTATTGCCAAATCGACTTGGAAAAGATCATGAACGACGAGTTCCATACCCTGACCATGCCCATGAACACCTCCTTCTTTAAGGGACAGGAGGAGCTTAAGCGTGTTCGCGTGGACTTCAGCCATATTCTGGGAGATCCCACCTTTACCATTGACTATGTCTATATCGGACCCATGTCTATGGCAGACAAGGTGACACAGAAGGCAGATTACCTCTTCTTTGACTTCACCAACAACGATGCGGCAAAATCCAGATACAGCAATCCTGCTTATGGAACCACGGGGCTGAATTACGATACTACCGGTAGTTGGCATTACCACAGCACATACAGTACAAAGCCCGCTTTCCAAAATGGCGTGATGTCCTTCTCCACCACGGCTGCGGCTTACAACAAACCCGATGCGAATGGAAACTACAGAACTAGCCATGTAGTGATCACATCGACTGACAATTCTTATACCAGCGGACATCCTCTGACCTATACCCCTTTTTCCGATGACTATATTAAGATACGGATGCGGATCGACGGAACATCGGACAGCGCGGTTAGCTTCCGTCTGTCTTATGCCGCGGACGGAGGTGACTCCAGCTCAAATCATGCGTTTGTTGTCTCACGGATTCCTGCCAAATATCTCAACAATGGATGGTTTATTCTGGAAGGTAAGGCAGATTTCGGTACTGCGCAAGTGATCAATTCGCTCCGACCCGATGTATATGGTTTATCTGTGCAAGAGGGAGAGACCATAACGATTTCCTACGGCTACATCTATGTAGGCCCTGCGGAAAAGGCATCTGTGACAACG
>JAZREB010000196.1:0-1157 GCA_045660585.1 Faecousia sp.
ATCCTGCCCTCTTGGATGGGGATCGGTACGTGATTTTGACCTTCCCCGTTCCCTCCGGCTTCACCACAGCCAAGGTCATTAACGCCATCCGCATTACAGGTGTAGGCATTGGAGAAAAAGTCACAGGAGAAGGAAAACTGATCTTTGACTACATCTATATTGGGTCTGAGGAGGATCTGCCTACACCGAGATATACGGTTACCTTCCTGAATGGGGACGGCTCCACAGCGGAGACAATCACCGTCCATGAAGGGGAAAGTGCACAGTATCCCGGTGCTACCCCCACCAAGGCAAGTGACGAGGATAACCATTATATCTTCACAGGATGGGATCAGAGCCTCCTGCACATTACATCAAATATGACACTGCGTCCTGTGTTTACCGCCCGGGATCACAGCTACGAATACCTGCAAAAAGGCGATGTTCACACCGCTATCTGTCAATGCGGATATGAGACGGAAGGTCCCCATACCTGGGGCCCCGGCAAGGTTACAAGCAATACCTCCTGCACAGGGGAAGGCACTATGACCTATACCTGTACCCTGTGTAATGGAACAAAGACCGCCTCTATCCCGCCATACGGTCACAGCTACAGTAGCACTACCACTGCCCCCACCTGCACAGAGGGAGGCTATACCACCTATACCTGCATTACATGTGGGCACAGCTATACTGCAGACCCCACTGCTCCCACAGGACACAAGGAGATAAAGGATGAAGCTGTAGCTCCCACCTGTACAGATACGGGTCTGACGGAAGGCAAGCACTGCTCTGTCTGCTCTGAAGTCCTCACCGCACAGGAAGTTGTTCCCGCAACCGGTCATGCTCCTGTTTACACCGCAAAGGATGCCGATACCCACACAGTTACCTGCGAGAACTGCGATTACGCCGCAGAAGAAGCTCACAGCTATAGTGGCGGCTCTTGTATCTGTGGACAGGTCGAGATGAAGGAGCCTCAGGAAAACAGCCCTTGGAAAATCGGACATACCCTGAATCTGGCAAGTGATATTTCCGTCAACTTAGCAGTAAGCAAGTCTCTGCTGACCGGTTTCGATATGGATACGGTTTACATGACCGTGGAGGTCGACACCTACAAGGATAGTGTTAAGACGGGGGTCAAGACCGTAGAGCTTCAGCCTGTGGAGCAGGGCAATTAC
>JAZREB010000197.1:0-1620 GCA_045660585.1 Faecousia sp.
GCCGCCACCAAGGCCATGGATGAGGATCCTGAATTTGCACAGAAGATTGCGGCTCTTATGATCTACTCCGACGGCACCTCCGCCCGGGATCATATGGACAGCGAAATATATGAAGCTGCCCTCCGTTATATGAAGTATACCGGAAACTATATCTCCGGCGTAACGGATCTCATGAAGGTATCCATGTGGGAAAATTCTTTGTCCAACTTCCTGCTGGAGGGCCACAGAAGCCTCACCGCTAACAAGGGCGCAGATCAGCGCCTGTTGGACCGTGCCGAAGCTACAGGAAAAGAGATCCTCAATGTGGAAAGCATGGAATCCCAGATGACAATGCTCACGGGCTTCTCTGATGCTCTCCAGGAATATCTTCTGAAGGCAACTCTGGACACCACCCGTGCTGTCTATGTTTCCGATGTAGAGGAGCTTTACGAGCTGTGGTGCAGTGGTGACGAGGCCGCCCTGCGCGAAATGATCAACGCCGAGGACAGCGAGGTAGACCCCTCCGAAGCTACTCTGGCTCAGGAATACGAAGCAGCCATGTCCACCGACCGTGACAAAGCAATGGTGGAGACCGCCAAAGGCTACCTGGACAGCGGCAAGACTGTCTTCTACGCCGTAGGCCTTGCCCACCTTCTGAAGGAAAACGGTCTGGTAGACAGCCTCCGTGCTGCCGGCTACACCGTAGAACTTGTCACCTACGCAAGTTAAGGTTCGCAAAAATAACAGAGCCCTGTGCCAAATCGCACAGGGCTCTTTCCATTTTCCATTATTCCGATTTACGCGACCGAAGGGAGCGATTTGCTGAGCTTCAGGGAAATTGAGATATTGAAATCGTTTTGATTTTGTGGTATATATAGTGCATACCATAATAGCAGATGCTCCTGTTAAGCGCGAGTGTACCGAGAGATTTTTCTCTGCTCCCTCATGGGAGATCCTGCCCTTTGTGAGAGGGATCTAAATACCTATGCCCGGCGCATAAGGAGGTTTTTATGGTTTTCTCTTGGCCTTTGTGCTTGTGTTTTCTATCAAGTAGCTTTTATGCAATCATAATTTTATGTTAGGAGACTGTTTTATGTTAAAGATCGGCTTTACTTTTTCTACGGAAGGGCAGAATTTTTATATTCGGAAGCGGTATACCCGTGTATTTTTGGAATGTGCCAAGGCGGCGGGCTATGAGGACGTGATTCCCTATGTTCTGCCGATTGTGGAGGATCCTTTTATTATTGAAAGCTTTGCAAAGGAACTGGATGGCTTTATTTTCACCGGTGGGGACGATGTTGACCCTGCTTCCTACGGGGAAGAAAAGCTTCCCGAATGTGGGGAAGTGGAGGGGGAGAGAGATGC
Organism: Faecousia sp.; assembly: GCA_045660585.1. GTDB lineage: Bacteria > Bacillota > Clostridia > Oscillospirales > Oscillospiraceae > JAZOXB01. The sequence continues at coordinate 1,345 of JAZREB010000197.1, forward strand.
CTTTGAGCTTGCCATGCTTCGGGAATGTGTGAAGGAGAACAAGCCTGTTTTCGGCATCTGCCGTGGGATCCAGATCATGAATACCTTCCTTGGGGGTACCCTGTGGCAGGATCAGCCCTCCCAGTTGGGGAAGACCGAACACTGTACCAAGGACGAACAAGGGCACACCCATCATCCTGTGAAGGTCACTCCCGGCTTCCTCTATGATCTTGTGGGGCAGGAGGAAATCATGACCAACAGCTACCACCACCAGTCTGTGAAGGTGCCCGGTAAGGG
>JAZREB010000198.1:0-7663 GCA_045660585.1 Faecousia sp.
TCCGCAGAAACTTCACTGTCCGCAGGACAACTTCACTTGCAGAGCAAACTTCACGCGCCGAAAGGCGCACTTAGTTGAAAAACCGACAAGTCGAAACTTGTCGGTTTTTCTGGTGGGGGAAGGTGGATTTGAACCACCGAAAGCACTGCTAACAGATTTACAGTCTGCCCCCTTTGGCCACTCGGGAATTCCCCCATATGAAATTGCGCTCACAACTGAGCATAGATATTATATTCCACAAGGGGCGATTTGTCAAGAACTTTTTTTGGTTTTGTGAAATTTTTTATGGAAGCTTATATTTGGCTATATTTCCGCTGTGCTTCATTGACAAACAGTTATATTACATATATAATATTTAAATAAGCTGAAAATCATAGTTATTTTCGTAAAGGGTGTATCTTATGTTTTATGCAGAAAGGACGATTTTGAAATGAAAAGAATCATTGCACTCATTTTGACCCTCTGTACCCTCCTGTCGGCAATGCCTTCGGTTATGGTTACGGCCCATGGGACGGAACGGGGGGAACACTGGGATGTGGATGGGGACGGTACCCTCTCCATCCTGGCTATCGGCGACGAATTCTCAGAGGACATTATGGCTTATGTCCGGGATATTGCCCATGATCTTGGGATCTCCGAGATCTTCTTGGGGAATCTCTCCACAGAGGACGGCTCTCTTGCGGATCTGTGGGACTATGCCCAATACGACAATGCCGCCTATACCTACTTCACTAACGCCGATGGACGGTGGCTGTCTACGGAAGAGTACAAGCTGAGTACCGCCCTGACCTCCCGTAGCTGGGACTTTGTCACCCTTCAGCAGGCAGGAGATCTCAGTGGTCGGGAAGAGACCTACGGTTCCCATTTGACGCTCTTGGTCAGCTATGTGAAGGCACTGGCTCCTCATGCCAAGCTGGCATGGAACATGACATGGGCTTACCGAGAAGGCTCCGACAGACTGAAATATAGTACCTATGCCGATCAGAGGGATATGCACCACAGTATCGTCTCTGCTGTTATGAACGAGATCGTTCCTACAGGAGTCTTTGACAAGGTCATTCCCATTGGTGCTGCGGCAACCAATAGCCGTACCTCCCTCCTTGGGGACATTGTTTGTGGCGAAGATGGCTACCGTCTCAGCGAGGGCTTCGGTCGTTATCTGGCCGCCATGACCTTTGTCCATGCCATTACGGAATTGGATATTTTTAAGACCGATTGGGCGCCGGAGAATGTTCCCTTTGCTTGGCAGGTCATTGCGGCAGAGTCTGCGACCAATGCGGTCAGCGAGCCTTTTTCCATCATCTACTCCCAGCACGACGATGTGGAAACCAGCCCCTTGTATGAGAAACCCTCAACCAAATCTGCGGCAAGTCCTGCCGGTGACTCCGCTTATGCTCGTAACTATCCCCAGTGGACTAAGGGCGGTTTCTATAATAATAAGGAGTCGCAGAGTCCCATTAAGACGGATAGCAATTCCAAATATTTCTGGTGCACCTTGAGATATAACAAAACCCATTTGCCTGTTGGCTCCGTGATCCATCTGGGCAGTGGATATAAGTTCCGAATGGAAGGATATCTTTCCAGCGGAGAATCCACCGCCCGTGGTAGAGAATATTATTATGGCAAAACAAACAGTGATTCCGCATGGACCGGAAAATATTTAACCATTACGGATAGCCACTGGAAGGACAAGAAGCTTTTGGCATTCAATGTTTCTTCTTCCACAGATGAGACAGACATCACCGGTTTATCTCGCTCCACCATGGACAAAAATTTCAAGATCTACTACTGTGTAGGTAGCGGAAATCTTGAAAGCTTCAGCAAATATGTTCGGCTGAAATATACTTACGAAAAACAGAAATATTGGTACTGCACCGATAAAGACTATTGGAAGGACGGATGCACAACCTCTCAGGAATCCAATGCCAAGAGCTTCCTCCGTACCCCGAAGTACACAGAGAGCGACTTACCTGCGGGAACCATTATCTATGTAAGCAGTGACTGGAAGTGGCGGTCGGATTGTTGGACTGACCTAAATGCCAGATATACGGGCACCCGTCCTCCGGAGTCCAATGAGGTTTATACCCGACTGTCCGATGCGTTCTGGAGAGACCAGCCTTATCGAGCCTTCAATATTTCCACAAACGGCGAGGCCAATCTGGCAAACTACAGCGACTCTACCATCCGAGAGAACTTCCGTATCTATGTTCCCATTTCGGTGCATAACAGCAAACATAAGACAACCACTTCAACGACAGACTCAAACTGTACCAAGACCGGTGTCAAAAAGATCACTTGCCCAAGCTGTAATTACTCCAAGGAAGAAACCATCGCCAAGAAGGCCCACAACAGCAATACCACCATTCCCGCAGTTGCTCCCACCTGTACCTCAACAGGTCTGACGGAAGGAAAGAAGTGTTCCGTTTGCGGAACCATCACCGTGGCACAGGAAGTCGTTCCCATGCTGCCCCATCCCTATGTCTATGCTGCCACCACGGAGCCTACCTTGACTTCTACGGGTGTTCTCACCGGTATCTGTTCTGTCTGCGGTGGTACAACAACGGTAACTCTCCCTGCACTGAATACCACTGACTACAGTTACACTGTTCTTGATGGTGGTACCTGTGTGGCAACAGGCATCGAGCGCTATACTTGGAAAAACACGGAATACGGTACCTTCTACTTTGATGTGGTTACCGAAGCCACTGCCAACCATAGTTATGATACCGGCACAGTCACCACACCCCCGACTTGCTCTGCAACCGGTGTCAGAACCTATACCTGTACCCTCTGCGGCAGTACCAAGATGGAACCCATTGCCGTGGATCCCAATGCCCATAATTGGGATAGCGGAAAGGTCACCCTGCTTCCCACGCTTACCCAAACCGGTGTAAAGACCTATACCTGTACCCATGACAGTGCCCACACCAAAACCGAGACCATCCCCGTAGATACAACGGTCTATGTGACGACCCATATGGGCCAATATGCCCAGACTCTCGGTGGCGGCGATCAGATCGGCGAGGACGGAAAGGGTACTGAGCTGGCCGATCGTGCCGAACTGAATGTGGGGGATGTGGCAGTTTACAGCTTCGACATTCTCAATATGCACGAGGTTCCTGTTTATAACATCTCTTTTACCGCTGAAAAGCTGGGTGTTTCTGTTTCTCCCAATGCTATCACCTTGAATCAGTCCTTGGCACAGCAGCCTTTGGTTGTGTACTACTATCCCGTAGACAGTGACGGAAATATTGCCTCCGCCTTGCCTGAGCGGGTTGACCGTGTTTCCCAAATGCAAGATCTGATCCGGCAGGCATATTCGGGAATCGCCTTGACCCGGAACTATGTGGTTGCCATCACTTCCCAGCAAGAGCTGAAAGATCTCCTTGCACTGGGTGTGCCCCGGAACTGTAAGATCAGCCTATACGGCTTCAAGCACATTGTGACAGCAGAGGATACCCCCTTTAGCAATACCTTGAACTCCAATAGCTACTTTGATCGGGACCTCAATACCCAAACCGAAGAAGCTACCCTTCTTTCCGGCTCTTATACCCAAACCCTCTATGCTCTGCACTATCCCACCGCTGAGGATCTGCAGATCGTCATGGATTATGGCAAGCCTGTCCACATCTCCCATGAGGAGCTGATTTCCCGAATCTCCGACAACGATAGCTGTGTGGTAGGGGAATTGGTAGGTCTGACCATGGAAGGAAGCAAGTCCGGCGAACTTCTCACCGACGTTCCCGAAAATATGACGAACACCTCTTTTGATGCCGGTATGGGCGTATTCACTGTGACAGAGGATGGCATTACCTATGAGCCCCAACATTTCCTTACGGAGATCGAACGGGTCTATGCCGTATATCGTTTAAAGAATTGCCATGGCTTAAACGAAGCGGGGCAGCGGGTGGAGCTCAATTATATTACCCTTAAGATCGAAGTTATTCCTTCTAACCATCTATATTACGAAGCAGAGGATTTCACAAACGAGATATCTTACACCCAAAAGGCAACGGACAAGAACACGACCGCAGTAACCACGACAGAAACATGGACCGTGGAGGGGACGAGTTTGCAGGGGAACCAGCACTTAGACCCCGTGGGAGATCAGAATATTGTGATCCCCGATTACAGCCAAGCTACCAATGTGCTGTTCTTCGGCTTTGATAACACTGCCGCCGATGCAGAACGCTATAAGCTCCCGCAGTACAACGGCACCAACTTTGACCAAAGCAAATGGAACGGCGGTTCCTACAAATTCGTTTCATCTGCAAACACCACCATTACTGCTGACGGCAATCTGAAAATTGTCCCCTTAACAGGTATTACCCAGGATGTATACAAGGGAACCGTAGATGAGGTAGAGAAGGACGGTGCAGGTGCAGTTGCCCTCCATCCCGACTGCAGTAATAACGGAAACAGCTTTACCAATGCCAATGAGAAGGCTCTGTCCTACGATCCTTCCGAGGCAGAGGTGTTCCAGATCCGCTTCAAAATGAAGAATCTGGATACCAAGATCAACGAGTACGGAAACATCACGAAGCCTTACATCGGCTTGCATATTTGGTGCGAGGGGAAGAACACCCCCGGTGAGTCCTATAAAAATGACGATGGAAAAGCGGATGCCGCCCGTTGCATCACAAATTATACCTATGACTCTTCTGTGCTGAATTCCGATGAGTATGTTGTTTGGACCTTCCCCTTGGGCAATAAATTCAGTGGGATCGGAACGGTTTGGGGCGTTCGTGCCTATTTTGGTAACACCTTCGGAAGCAGAACAGCCGGTGTAGAGGGCTACCTTATGGTAGACTACATCTATATGGGGCCTGTGGAAATGGCACCCTATCGGGAAACATACGGTTACGACCATTCCTATGAAAATGCCGAGATCCTGTCCAACGGAGCGAGTCTCTATGCCGAGGGCAACGGTGTTGCCACTCCTGCGGTTCCCGACCCCGACAACTACACTCAGGCTCAATTCTCCTTTACAGGAACGGGCCTTGACATTATCAGCCGTACAGGTCCGAATCAGGGCACCATCCGTGTGGAGATCTTCGATAAGGTAGAGTGCACACAGGACGATCTGGTAACCTATGCAACGGTGAACCTGAAGGGTGAGATCGACAAGTATCAGATCCCTGTTTATTCCAAAGAAGGCTTGGACTACGGTACCTATTGGGTCAAGATCGGCGTCAATAATAAGGTGGATTATCCTGCAATTCCTCAACTGAGCCGAGGGAACCAATTCTACTTTGACGGTCTGATCATTTATGATTCCCTGGAGGCAACAGAGCAGACCTTACATGCTTACCGGGAAGACGGCGAAGCCTATCCTTACGTATCCGAGGTGCGTGAGATCCTTCTGGATGCAGAAAAGTTCAAGGAACTCAGTAGTCTGGATTACGGCACCATCGGCGGTGCGGTTTATCTGGATTACGAAAGTGTCCCCAAGGTCACTGTGCCCGCTCTTGACGAAGACGGAAATGTCACAAGTGCAACCGAGAATGTTACGGATCCCGATATTAAGGATATCACTAACCACCTTACCACCAATGTCCTCACCTACGAAAAGGTGGGCCCCAAGAACGAGGTATACTTGAGTCCCTTACAGGCAATTGCCTTTAAGTTAGCCATTTATTCTCAGGAACTTCCCAGCCGTATTGATGTGGGCTGTAAGGCGATCATGGATCCCGGCGGCATCCTCTGCATTGAGACTGCCAAGGGGGAAGGGAAGTCCACCGGTATATTCTCCCGTCCCTTGGACAGCAGTACCGTACAGTACTTTAGCCTGCCGCTGAACAGAAACGTCTTTACAGAGGAGGAAATTGACGGAGAGCCTTGCTATACCACCTATATCGTCATCCGAAACACCGCCAAGAAAAACGATGACACAAAGAAGGCCGTTCTGTCTATTACAGACATAAAATTTGCCTATACCGAGGAGCCCACGCCCAAGACCGAAAGCTCCGGTTCCGTCGGTGGTTCCTCCGGCACAGGAATCCAGACTGTTGAGAACGGAACTTTGAAACGGAACGGAAATGGGGATGTAGAGCTTCCCACAGAGGACTTTGTACCCATTGCCTTTGTGGTGGACAACACCATGGAGACGGTCATTCGCTCCATGCTCTATGAGTATGCTTACAACGAAGAAACGGAGTTGGAAGAAGATGTCTTTGAACCGGAGAGAGAAGAACTGATCTTCGCCGGTGCTTCCGTCTCACTCCAATCCGACCTTGCCATCCATTATAAGGTCAATGAGATCTTCTTCACGGAGCAGGGCTACACCGATCCTTATGTGGTGATCATGGACAATGGCATAGAAACCGTGATTCGAGAATATACCGTAGCCGATGGAAAGCTGTCCTTTGTTTACAAGAACATTGCGCCCCATCGCATGGGAGATACCATCACTGCCACCCTTTATGCCACCTATCATGGGGAACTGTATTGCTCCGAAAGCCGAGACTATTCCGTAGCGGATTACTGCTATAATATGCTGAGCAGATGCGGCGAGAATCCCAACTATGGAAAGCTCCGTGCCCTCCTTGTGGATATCCTGCTCTACGGCGCAGAGAGCCAGAAGTATACCAAGTACCACACCGATCGTATGTGTACCGACCGTCTCACGGAAGAACAGCTTTCTTGGGGTACCGAACTGACTCGTGAATTGGTAAATCTGAGAGATCAGAATTACGAAGTCATCGACAACCCCACTGTACAGTGGAAGGGCGCAGGCCTGGATCTCCGCGAATCCGTAGCCATCCGCTTCAAGATCGAGGCAGAGGCCTACGAGGGTCTGGAAGTTCGGATCACTCTGGAAGATCAAACCTATACTGTTTACGAAAAGGACTTTGAATACAGAGTAGACGGCACCTACATCCACTTCTGCAGTCTCAATGCCGCCCAACTGAGTTCTCCCATTTACGTTGCCGCATTCCGCGACGGGGTACAGGTCAGCAATACCATCTGCTACAGCGTAGAATCCTATGCTTATGCCAAGCAGAATGATACAACGGTTCCTTACCTTGCATCCCTCGTGAAACGGATGATGTGCTACGGTGATTCCGCAAGAGCCTACATTGGCAAATAAACCCCAACCGCCTCCCGGGTGCCCGGGAGGCGGGTTTTGTGATTTCATTTGGAGTGCATGGGTTTATTTCCTGTTGTTGACCGTTACAGGAGGGGATGAAAGCCCTTGGGAAGATTGAAAGGATTGGGTTTTTCACAGATAAATCATCTTTTAGGCTATATACTTTAGTAAGCAAGTCTACAGATATTGTGTTATGTTGAAATATCGCATATGCCTTGTAGGGGCGAAGGCAGAAAATGTTCCGATTTTGTATGATTTTTGTATAAAAACCGACATTTTCGGTGTCGATCATTAGCGAGCGAACAGCTTCGCCCCTACAAGACCTTTTTGAACTTGTAAATCAGTTCGGCAAACGGGAATTTGAAGGTTAAATCACAGTTTATCGCGACCTTGGAGCGAATGATATCCGTTCCTTACAGAACGGATGATATACCCTATGGGTATGATATCTGCCTCGCAGATGATATACGCTACGCGTATGTCGGTGTGGCTTACGCCACTAAATAAAATAAATAATGGCGTTTAACCCACATTTTAATCCGTGCCCCTTGGGGCACACATTCATGCCTCGCC
>JAZREB010000199.1:0-16837 GCA_045660585.1 Faecousia sp.
GACCGTCTATGACGCAAGTGGGAATGCTTCTACCGTTACCGTAGATATCTACGATTACGAAGAAGTAACAGTTCAGGGACAGGAGTGCATCCGTTTCTTCTACGGCGACATCGCCGCAAAGGAAATGGGCTCCAACGTCCACATGGAACTGCTGGCAACGGACACCGACCTCGTTAAGGTCATGGCAGGCGAGAGCCGAGACTACAGCGTAGTACAGTATGCCAAGAACATGCTGGAAAGAAACCTTGGTGCACAGTTTAGCACCCTGCTTGTGGACATGGTCAATTATGGCGCAGAGGCACAGGCACACTTTAAGTACAATACCGCAAATCCCGCAAATGCAGGATTTGAGGCATATCAGCACTATGCAACCACCGCACAGCCTGAGATGGTATCCTGCTCTAACAAGGACAGTGCCAACGAGCTGGCTCCCATGCCTGCAGGTGTAAGCTACCTGACCAAGGTAGCAGGGGCATCCCTGGTATTGGAGGATAAGGTCAAGGTCAACATCTTTGTGGATGTGAAGGATGGCAATGGACAGGACAATCTGGGCAGAACCGTGAAGGTAGCGTATACCAACGTAAGTGGAGCAACGGTGATCGAGGATGTGGTGATCCGTACAAGCCATCTGGACAGCAACGGCAAGTATTACAGAGTGACCTTTGACAACCTGAATGCAACGGATATGCGCACCGCCTTTATGACATGGGTAGTGAATGCAGAGGGTCAACGGATCAGTAATACCATGACCTACAGCATTGAGAGCTACGGTGCATCTGTCATGAATGGCACAGCAGCGGTTCATGTTGCAATGCAACCCCTGGTAGTTGCAATGATGAAGTACGGCGACTCTGCCAAGGCTTACTTTGGCGGAACAAAGTAACTTCTTTCGGAACTAACATAACAGTGGGAGCCCCACCCAAAGGGGCTCCCCACAGACCTCCTGCGGGAGGATAGATACTCTATAGCATAGGAATTCATGTGTTCCGAAAGGAGAAAGGATAGACGAAATGAAAAAAGCTTACAAAAAGCCCCTTGTGCTCATGGAAAGCTTTGGTGTTACACAGATGCTGACAAATTGCACCCTGAAAATCGGATTCGCAGATTCAATGTGCGTGCTGAATGACGAGAATTCCACCCATAACATGTTGAATCTGGCTGTGTTCGGAACCTTCACAGCAAATGCATGCGCTGAATATCCCCAGAATACGGATAACGATGAGGGTGTGTGCTATCACACCAGTGTAAACCTGGCTTTTACCTCTTGAACAAACATACAATAGGAATTCTGCGAAGAATTCGGATGAAATACAGCAAGCAACACCCCCGAAAAGGTGTTGCTTGCTGTATTTTTATGGTAATGTTAATCACAGTTTATCGCGACCATGGAGCGAATGATATCCGTTCCTTACAGAACGGATGATATACCCTATGGGTATGATATCTGCGTTGCAGATGATATACGCTACGCGTATGTCGGTCTGGCTTACGCCACTCAATGAAATAAATAATGGACTTTAACCCATATTTTAATCCGTGCCCCTTGGGGCACACATTCATACCTCGCCTTGGCGAGGTATATCATACCGTAGGTATATCATGCCCCACAGCCGTGGGGTATATCATATCGTAGATATATCATTCGCACCAACGGTGCGCTAAACGGAAATTTGTCGGGAGTAGGGGCGTTTTGGTGGGGTTGGGCATAGATTGTTGTAGGAGGGATGATTATGGGGAGATTTATTGTTAAATTCGGCGGTAGCTCTGTTGCCGATCCTAAAAAGCTCTATGGGGCGGCACGGAAATTGGCGGCCATTCGGCGACAGGGACATGAGGTTGTGGGGGTTCTGTCTGCCCAGGGGAATACCACCGATGCTATCTTAGCCAGAGCCAGGGAAATCGATCCCGATTGCAGAGGTCGGGAGTTGGATGCGCTCCTTGCTACAGGGGAGCAGTGTGCTGTTGGACTGTGTGCTATGGCGCTGTCCCGACTGGGTATGGATGCTATCAGCCTGTGCGCATGGCAGGCAGGAATCCTGACAGACGGGAACCATGGCAGTGCCCGGGTCAGGGGATTAAGCCACGATCGGATCCAACGGGAGTTGGAACAGGGGAAGATCGTCCTTGTGGCTGGGTTCCAGGGGATCAATGAAGCTGGGGACATTACCACCCTGGGTAGAGGTGGCTCCGATACCACGGCGGTTGCCCTTGCGGCATTTTTACAGGCGGATGTGTGCCGTATCTATACGGATGTAGATGGGGTGTACGACAAGGATCCCCGGAAATATCCCGATGCGGTGAAATATGATCATATCTCCTATGATGATATGCTGACCCTTGCCCGTGGCGGGGCACGAGTACTCCATGATCGGTGTGTGGAGGTTGCTAAGCAATACGGGGTCTGCATTGAGGTGCGCTCCTCTTTTACCGATGGGGAAGGGACAATGGTGTATTGACGGATAAAAACAGCCCTGCTCCCCTTAGATAAAGGGAGCAGGGCAAAAGTGTATTACAGCTTGTTGCGCATGATCTTACCGCTGATGGTCTTGGGCAGTTCATCCCGGAATACGACGATACGGGGGTACTTATAGGGAGCAGTGTGCTCCTTGACGTAGGCCTGGATCTCCTTTTTCAGTTCCTCGGTGCCTTCTACACCGGGGATCAGGACGATGCTGGCCTTGACTACCTGACCGCGAACCTCGTCCGGAGCGGCGGAAACGCCACATTCCAGAACGTAGGGCAGTTCCATGATGGTGCTCTCGATCTCAAAGGGTCCGATACGGTAGCCGGAGGATTTGATAACGTCATCGGCACGGCCTACATACCAGTAGTAGCCGTCCTCGTCACGCCATGCAATGTCACCGGTGTGGTACATGCCGTCGTGCCAGACACCCTTGGTCTTTTCCTCGTCTCTGTAGTAGCCGAGGAATACACCGCAGGTGGGCTTGGGATCGGTGTGCATGACGATCTCACCGTTGACGCCGTCTTCTACAGGGTTGCCGTCGGAGTCAACCAGATCAATGCCGTAGGCGGGAACGGGCTTGCCCATGGCACCGGGCTTCAGACGGGTGCCGATGAGGTTTGCAATACCCAGAGTCATTTCGGTCTGGCCGAAGCCCTCGGCGATCTGCAGGCCGGTTGCCTTCTCGAACTGATAGAAGACTTCGGGGTTCAGGGCTTCGCCTGCGGTGGTGGCGTGGTGGATGGAGCTGAGATCGAAACGGCTCAGATCCTGCTTAATGAGCATACGGTACATGGTGGGAGGTGCGCAGAAGGTGGTGATGCCGTACTTTGCGAACATGGGGAGGATCTTTTCTGCATCGAAACGGTCAAAGTCATAGGTAAAGATAGCAGACTCACACAGCCACTGGCCGTAGAGCTTGCCCCACAGAGCCTTGCCCCAGCCGGTCTCGGAAATGGTGAAGTGGAGGCCGTTCCGTTCTGCTAAGTGCCAGTACTTGGCGGTGACGAAGTGACCCAGAGCATACTTATAGCTGTGCATAGCGATCTTGGGATAGCCGGTGGTGCCGGAGGTAAAGAACATGAGCATGGGATCTTCGCCACAGGGGGCATTGGCTGTGCGCTCGTAACGACGGCTGAAGAGGGGATACTCATAGTCATAGTTGTGCCAGCCCTCACGCTCACCGTTGACAATGATCTTGGTGAGGTCGATGCCCAATTCTTCTTGAGCTACATCGATCTGACGGGCGGTGTCTCCGTCGGCGGTACACAGGACAGCGGTGACACCGGCGGCAGTGAAGCGGTAGGTAAAGTCGTGTGCCACCAACTGGTTGGTAGCGGGGATGGCGATAGCGCCTAACTTATGCAGACCCAGAATAGCAAACCAGAACTGATAGTGGCGCTTGAGAACCAGCATGACGCGGTCGCCACGCTTGATTCCCAGGGACTTAAAGTAGTTGGCACTCTGGGAGGAAGCATCCTTCATATCCTTGAAGGAGAAACGGCGCTCGGTCATGTTATTGGAGATGTGCACCATAGCGGTCTTTTCCGGCTCACGGCGGGCAATGGCATCCACAGTATCGAAGGCAAAGTTGTACGCATCCTCGTTTTCAAAGGTGACGGCCTTCATGCAACCGTTATCGTCCTCTTCGGTATGGATGAACTTTTCACACAGGAGGGGAGTGTCCTCTACCTTAGAACGGGACTGACCAATGTACAGGGGCTGGTCGGTGGTGTCGCTGACCATGACCATAGCCAGGAATACGCAATCCTCGCCGTCAACGGCGATCATGCCGTGGGGGGTAGAGGACTTGTAGAAAATGCTGTCGCCTTCTCGCAGGATCTCTTCGTGATCGCCAACCTTTACGCGCAGGGAACCCTTGATGACCAGGTCGAATTCCTGACCCGCATGGGTGGTGGTATGGATGGGCTGATTCTGGAGCTCCTCGGAATATTGATAGGTGACCCAGTAGGGGGTAGCCAGCTTGTTGCGGAACATGGAGGCCATGTCCTGGATGGTGATACCATCCTCACTGGCGGTGACCATGCCCTTGCCACGGCGGGTGACGGTATAGCCGGAGAGCTTGGCGCTGTGACCCTCTAAGAGATCGGTGATCTCTACGCCGAAGACCTTGGCGCACTTGTGCATAAAGGTGAAGGGAAGATCCGTAGTGCCTGCCTCGTATTCCATGTAAAGGGCTTCCGGGACATCGGTGAGCTCCGCCATCTTGGGAGCAGTATAGCCCATGATTTCACGCATGGCACGGATACGCTGAGCGATATCCATTAGCTGGTTTGCAGAACTTTGTTGATTCATAGGATCACAATTCCTTTCTTGATGTATTAAAAAGCAAAAAACTCGTCCCAAGGAAGCCTTGAGACGAGTAAAATATACCCGCGGTACCACTCAAATTGCGACAAGAGTCGCCACTTTAGACTCTGACAAGTCCTAACCTTTTACGCAGGTGTACGGGAGAGTCTACTAAGGGAAATCTGCAAGATCTCTGTTCGGTCTCCGGCTCGGAAGGGATGGGTCGCGTAGGTGCCCGGAACATCGGCTCACAGCAAAATGCCGACTCTCTGTAGATCCAAAATACCTGACCGTCTTCGTCACAGCCTTTCTATATTGCAGATACTTTACCATAGTTTACTGTAAAAGTCAATGATATTTTCAAAAAATATCAAAATTCCCCGTTAGGTGTATTGGTGCGGATTTTCCGATCCCCAAGGAGAGAAATCATAATAGAAAGACCTCTGATGGGCAAGATCAAAACAGTTCGACAAACTGTGATTTAGCATTGTGTGGGGGTTACGGGAGTAGTGACGAGGTCGGAGGAGAAGGGGGGGCTTTTTTGTTGTAAATTTTGTGTTTTATGTAATTTTTTCTTGATTAAAAAGGGAAAATATGATATAGTAACTTAAGTATGGTTATATTGGATTTTTGTGTGCTGTAAGCCGATTTTTTCTGGAATTTTGTTAAGAAATGGAAGGAAATGGAAGTTTTCAAACATGGGATTCCGATGTAGTAACTACTTTATAAAATTGTTTCTAAAGAAAGGAAGCGATGGAATGAAAAAACGCATTTTAGCCCTTGTACTGACACTGGCTATGCTGCTGTCTATGGTTCCGGGACAGGTCTTTGCCGCAGAGACCGAAACGGAGCACACAGAGCATAACTTTGTAGAAGTACAGCCCGAAACAGAGGCTCCCGTAACAGAGCCGGATTCCTCAACAGAGCCTACGGAGAACACGGGGGTCTTTACGCCGGAGTATCCGGAGATTGACATCATTACCCCGTCGGATCCCCATAGGGAGCAGACTGTTGCAAGCATAGACAGCGAGCAGTCCGCTTTCCTGTCCCAGCTTGACTATGATCAGGCCCTTGCGGATCTGGAGTATCTGACACAAAGGGTCGGTGGTGTCCGTGTGACCGGTACCCAGCCTGAAAAGACTGCACAGGAGTATGTTGCAGAGATTTTCAAAGGCCTTGGGTATGAGGTTTCCAGACAGGATGTCACCACCGAGAATGGACCTTCTTACAATGTCATCGGTCTGAAGAAGGCTGCCAAGAAAACAGACCTGACCATCTATGTCTCCGCTCACATCGATGCGGTATCTCCTGCTCCCGGTGCAAATGACAACGGCTCCGGTGTTGTGGGTATGCTGACCATAGCCCGTGCATTTAAGGATATCGATACCAATTACAATATTGCCTTTGTTTCCACCTGCTCCGAGGAAGTCGACCTCACCGGTTCAAAGGCCTATTGTAACGCAATGGATGCACAGACCATTGAAAATGCCATCTGCGATTATAATCTGGATATGATCGCAACCTCCCAGACGGATGTCCTCTATATTATGATGATGACCGCTGACGGTAAAGACAACCATGTCACTCGTATGGCTCGTCAGGCGGCTCTGTCTCTGGGTTACAGTGAGGATCAGTTCCATACCTGTCAGGGAACCCCGGCGGATCATAGCTCCTTCCATAATGTGGGAATCCCTGCAGTTCAGTTCTTCCGCCTGAAGGTCAATAACGGCTTTAGCTACAGTGCTTTGGAGTCCAGCTATCACAAGATCGGGGACAATATCAATGATAACTTCAGCGAAGCCCGCCTGAAGGAAATGGTCGATGCCATTGCACTGGCAGTTTATACCGATGCAACCGCCGACTACGTAGCCGTAGTAGGTGAGGGCACTCAGCGTGAATATTATACATCTATGGACGAGGCTAATAAGGCTGCCGCTGATTTGGGCACCACCGCCAGACCCATTCCCCACACTCATGACGGTGAGGTCTTTGCGACTGCCATAGATGCAAACGGCTTAAAGGCACTGTTGGATGGAAAAGTTCGGAGCGGCCATTATTATCTGACAGAAGATGTTACCCTTTCAGGTTCTTATGTGCTTGGCTATTTAACCGGTGAAAGTGAGATACACCTTTGCTTGAACGGCAAACATATTTATGGTGATTCTTCTTGGGATATCTATAATTCCAAAACATACATATATGATTGCTGTGCAACCAAGGGACAAATACATCTTAATGAATTTTATGTTGTTCATGGGGAATATCATCTTGTTGATTCAATAGTTTCTGTCAAGAATGGAGTTGTTCTCGCTTATAGTGGCACCGGAATGTATCTTGACGGCGGTACGCTCATTAGTACAAACAGTTCCGGGAAGAGCACTATTTATGACTATTATTATGTGACCGGGGATAATAATCCAAAGTATATTTATTTCAATTCCGGTGAGGTTGTAAACTACGGCAGTGGTGCTTATTGTGTTATTGTTTCTGTAAAGGAAACTCTTACCATGAACGGTACCATTAAGCTGACAGAGAATGATGGTATTGCAGATATTTGCTTAACAAGTAACAAGCTGATAAATATTGGCGAAGAATTTGACCCTGCCGGCGAGATCTATACTGTAGCAATTTCCGGTAGCATCCCCTCAGATGGATATCAGCTTACCTCCGGCTGGTCTACTGCTAAGGCAGCCAATGGGATTGATTATACTCCCTTTGAATATTTTAATTCTGACTATGAAATCATAGAAAAGGAAGGCGAAATCTATATTGTAGAGCCGCCTCACATACATGACGATATGCCGGGGCAGGAATTTGCTCCCTTCCCGACAGATTTTACAGGTGGTGCCTTAGCTCCGGGGAAGTATTATTTGACAGAGGAAGTGACCTTTACTGACGATCTGAGAGTTTCAGAGAAGGACGAAACGATTTATTTATGTCTGAACGGAAAGAATATTAACGGAAGCTCATCCCTCTCGTTCTTGGATGGTAAAATTTACATTTGCGATTGCAAGGATACAGGATGCTATTCGGTCAACGCAGTCACCATCAATCCATCAAATTCGACGCTCTATATTAAAGGCGGCACTTTGAAAGCTACCAATAATACTGGTTTTTATCCCACAAACTATGGTAATCTTTATTTGAACGGCGGCACTATCCTGTGGACACCGACGAATCCAAACGGCGCCGGATTCTTCCCCATGCCCAATACTGTTGCAGTGTTACAATCCGGAACTGTCAAAGTAGTTCCTGCAACATCCGGAAAGATTTACGGTGTAGTTGCCCATCAGAGCAAGGGAACACTCCTGATGAACGGTGCAGTTGATTTGATCGGATCTTATAATATTCCCGATATTTACCTGTCCGGTTCGACAGGTAGAGTTACCATTGCAAAGGGATTTGGACCCATAGGCGAACCTTATACTGTAAAATATGATGGTTCAATACCTGCAGACGGATATCAGTTTACTACCGGTTGGAAAAGTGCCGGATTGACCAAGATTCCTTTCGTGTCCTTTGATCCTAATTATGGCGTCATTGAAAAAACGGTGGGTGAAGTTACGGAACTGTATCTGGTGGAGTTACCTCCCCATAGTCATACCGTGAGCACCGATTGCCATGCCGGTACTACGGGGGATCCCGGTGTGACCTTCACTACAAGGATGAACGGGGGTTCCTTTACCAATACCTGGACTGACGGGATGAATGTAGTGCTGATGGGAGACATTACTGCCTCGAGCAATGTGACCGTAAGCGGTAAGGCAAATCTGTGCCTCAACGGCTATACTCTGGATCTGGTTAACAATAGAATCCTTGTGACCGGCGATGCAGAGCTGTCTATCTGCGATTGTAACGATAGCGGCAGTGCAACCGGTGGTCGGATCGTGTCTGAGACAGACTATTTAGGTGTTATTTCTACCGCCGATAACTCCACGCTCCGTCTCTACGGTGGTACGATCATTGCTGAGAAGCAATACGGTGTTCATGTGGATGGAACCTCCATGGAAATGGCCGGCGGTCTGATTCAGGCAGCGGAAAACCAGCCGCTGCGTATTCAAAGCGGCAGCGTCCTGATGACAGGCGGTACTGTCTTCAACGAAGGAACAGATAAATTTCAACACGCGGTTTATATTGAGGGTGGCACCTTTACGGTAAATGGAACGGATGCGAAGATCCAGTCTCCCAACAATGGTATGGCTATCTCTATCTCTGCAAATGGTAAGGCCATCCTGACTAATGGTACCTTTGAAGCTTATCATATTGTAGTGAACAATAATGGTAATCTTACCATAAACGGTCCCGTAAATATCTCCTCCACCAATGATCGTGGTATTGAGAATAACGGAACCGCTACCATTTCCGCCGGCACCATTACCGGTACGAACTATGGTATCAACCAAAACGGCAAACTGATGCTGTTCGGCAATCCTGTGATCAACGGCGGCTCCAAGGCAGATATCAACCTGCACTATGGAAAGGACATTGCTTTGTCCGATGAGGATGAGCTTGAGGGAACGGATACCTATTCTGTGTCTGTGGAGCCACCCCTTTTGGATCTTGAGCAGAGAGAAATCACAGAAGACTGGTTCATTGTGCACAATGACGTAACAAAGTGGCCCTTTACTTCCTTCAACACCGATTATGAGATTATACGTGGGGAGTATGAACTCTATTTGTACAATCCCCACAAACACGCAATGAGCGTAGACTGCGAGACGAGTGGAGATAAGGTCATTGAATTCACTCCCTTGTCTGTCACTTCCGGGGGAATGATACTTGAAAACGGAAACTATGTTCTGACGGGGGATGCTTCCACCAACGGCGGAAGTATCACTGTAAACGGAACCGTACGTCTGTGCCTCAACGGCTATACTCTGGATCTGGGCGCCGCACAGATCCATATTGCAGAAACCGGAGTGCTGGAGATCTGCGACTGTAACGGCAGCAAGAGTGAAAACGGCGGTGTGATCACATCTGCCATAACCAATAAAACCGGAACCATTCATGTCACCGGTCAAAACAATGGCAGAAAAGGTGTCCTTCGTCTCTACGGCGGTACGCTGAAGAACACAGCTGCACAAAATGAAAGCGGTTATTGTGTCAGTGGAATAGGTAATATATATATTTCCGGTGGAACTGTCCAATCAGACAATAGCCATGGTATTAATACTTCCTACGGTTCATATGTGGAAATTTCCGGTGGCACGGTTAAGGGAGTTGGCCGTGGGTTGTATCTTAGCCGCACCACTGCCAATATCACCGGGGGTACGATCGCCCTTACACAAAGTACTGCAAATCATTATGCAATTTATCTTTCCAATGGCAGTTCTCTCAATGTGGATGGAGCAAATGCTCAAATCCAAGGCGGATCCGGAATCGGAATCCGTACCGCCAGTAGTTCCGATGTTGTTACACTCACCGAGGGTACTATTACAGGTGCACAGCATGCTGTGTCCTTGAATTATGGCACCCTGGATGTGAAGGGTTCCGTGAATATTACCTCATCAGGGGGATATGGTATTGATTACGACGACAATGGCACTGCTTTTAAGCTGTCCGGCTCTCCTGTGATCAACGGTGGGGCTGCAGATATTAGGTTGGGTGCAAATAAAGTCATTACCATTGACGGCGCGGTGACCCCGAAAAACGGGGAGACCTACTCTATTGCGACTAAATCTCCTATTACGGCAGAAGCTCCTAAGTTCACCTTTACCAGCCAGTGGAGCACAAAGGGTGGAGAGAGTAGCGCGAGCGTCTTTACCCATGTTAACCCCACCTACACCATCGAGGAAGAGGCTGGAGAACTGATCCTGAAGGGCCATGTCCATTATATGGAGGACGGAAGCAAGATCCTGTATGACACTGCCTTGACGCAGGATGTCATTGATAAGCTGGAGACGATCCAGCACGGTAACTATTTCTATTATGATCTGCCTGCTGCGAATTACCTGCTGATGGAAAACATTACAACATCCAGACAGATTGAAATTAAATCAAATGCTGTAACCCACATCTGTCTTTGTGCTAAGACTTTTACATCTAACTATGATGCTACGCGAGCCAATCCTTCCGTTATGATCGATAGTAGTGCAACTCTTAGGATCGATGATTGTCCCGAGAATGTGGGCACAGAGGATGAGAAGATTGGTACTTTGATCTTTAACTGGATCGGGCCTTTGGGTAACGCATTTGGCGGACAGAAAAGCGGCACCCTGATTCTTGCCGGCGGCAAGCTTCTTTCTAATAAAAAAGATCCGGGGTTGCAAACCTATAGGATTTCGCTGAGCTTGGGTGATTCCTTCCGCATGGAGGGTGGCGTGCTCGAGGCGGACCAATACGGCTATTATAATATGGGAGATAACACGGAGACAACCATTCTCGGTGGTGCTATTTCTGCTAATGTATATGCCATTTATCTGCAGTATGGCAAAGTCTACATGGAAGGCAATCCTGTTTTAAAGGGTAATTCTGCTGATATTTGGATTCAAAGCAGCGGGCAATATATTAGCTTTAGACAGGAACATCCTTTGGCTATGCCCAGCGAAGCATACACCCTCGCTATCAATCAAGAGTCTGTTGGAACTCCTACGGAAACGAATCGAATTCGGATTACTGACGGCTGGGTATATTCCGGACTGTCTTCTGAAGATAATGGTGGGGTTGCTAAGATCCCCTTCGTCAGCACCCAGGGCTATGCTGTTCGTGAGATCAGCGAAGGTGGTGTGAAGGAGCTGTATCTGGTTGTTCCTGAGGTTACACTCGAGTATGACAATACTAAGGGTGATGCAAGTGCCTCCCCCGACAGAGGCGTAGGAGCCGAGATTACAGTAACCGCCGAGCCTAAGGAAGGCTATGTGATCAGCTCCATCACCATGTCCTATTGGAACGGTACGGAGACGATTACCAAGATCTTTGACATCCCCGGTACTGGTGCGGAATCTGTAACGGAGAAATTCAACATGCCTGCGGCGGATGTAACGGTTACTGTGAACTTTGTCGAAACCCATAAACACAAAGACACCAATATGGAATTCGTGCAAAGGATCTACGCTCCTGCGGGAACCAGAGTAGATGTCACTGCTATTTTGACAAACGGTGGTAGTTATTATCTGGACGGCGAAGGTACATTCTATGTTAGCAACCACTTGTATATCAAAACCAACCCCCTGTACTTGTGCTTAAATGGCGGAACTCTTGAGATCAGCCAGGTGGAGTCTACCAAGGATGTATATATCTGTAATTGTAAGGGAACCGGTCGTATCACAACGACAGAAACCGGCTACTGGCAGGCAGGTCCCGGTGATGTAACCCTCAAGAACTTGTACATTGACCAGAACTGCACAGCAACCAACTTTACCTGCTTCTATATGAGATCCGACGGACATCTTTTGATCGAGGATTCCACCATTATGGCACAGTCTCCCTACAAGGTTTTGGGTTATAAGGAGACAAATGCAAGCATTACCGTTAAGTCTTCTACCATCATCAATGAAGGCACCGGTTATGCCATCGATGTAGAAGTGCCCACCCTCTATCTGGGAGAGAACAATATTATTGACTCCACCGAAAATGCTGATATTTTGCTGACTCTTAAGAATGATAAGAACACTTACATCGATATCCTTGATACCTTTAATCCGGTTGTTAACGGTGTGCCTCAGACATACTATGTAACATTGGAAAAAGACGGTACAAATGGGCGCGATTTTATCAGAAATCCTGTCAAGCTTACTGAAGGTTGGGCTACGGCGAAGGAAGAGAATAATATTGGTTATATTCCTTTTAAGTATTACGACAATCCCGCCTTGGACTACGACTCCAAACTGGAAGTTTACGAGTGGGATGGCGAGCTGTGGATCGGTATTCTCCACTATCATGGAGATGTGGGATTTGTCCCCGTGGGACAAAAGGATGTTGACAAATGGAGCCAAGAGGGAGTACCGCATTATGTCAATGTTCCCGGAGGAAATATTTACTTCTACGAAGAGATTGCTATCGGCTGTCCCTTCCTGTTTGATGATGGAGATGATGTCAACCTCTGTCTCTATGGTCAGCATGCAGGTCACAACGAAAGTCTGTGGAAAGGACTTTACGAAGTCCGTGACAATACCACTGTCCACGTCTATGATTGTACCAACGAGGCTGTTGTAACGGATAGCAAATCTATTGCCTACAGCACAGGTGAGCTTACATTCCATGCAGGCACGTATTATCTGACCCCCGCAGGCGATATTATGATCGATGCAACGGGAGATTCTGCATTTATTCTGGACGGTGCAACCATCCATGCTGATTTCGGTGACAGAAGAACGGCATATGGCGGTATGGTCTCCAACGGAGGTACCATCGAGATCAAGTCCGGTACTCTAACTACCACCGGCGACAATGCACAGTCTGCTGTGTATGTGGATGCAGGTGCCTTTAAACTCAGTGGCGATCCCATCATAACCGGTCCGGAAGGCGTTACGGATATTTATCTTGCCAATAATATGCTGATTACCGTCACCGGAAAAATCACTCCCCCCGCAGGAGAAACCTACATCGTACAGGTGGGTGAAAATCGTCTGCCTACTCTGGCGCAGCCCACTCTGATCACAACCGGATTCAAGGCCAGCGAAACCGTAGGCAATCCCTTTGAATCCTGGGATCCCAAGTATGAATGCTTCATCGGCACAGATGGAGAAGTTTACTTAGGAATCAGACACAAGCATACCATGTCTACTGATTGCCACCAGGCAGGAGAAGGGGAGAACAATGTTATCTTTGAGATTCCCATTGATGCTCTTGATGATATGGATGTCTACCCCATCGAAGAAGAACTTCGGGAGCTGGGTCAGGGGGAGGATCAGTATGGGCTTGAGACCGGTTCTTATGTACTGATCGACGATCTTATCGTGGATAAGTTCATCAGCATCAGGGGCGATGTAAACCTCTGTCTTAACGGACATAAGCTGGATCTTGATGGCAATGCCATTACCTTCAACACAAACGGTAATTTGAGCATCTGTGATTGTAAGGGCGGCGGTGTGATCACCACTACAAACTACAATTCTACCATTCGTTACGCCAGCGGCACCCTGAATCTTTACGGCGGTACCATTGACCATCCTGTAGGATATAAGGACGATAACAAGGTCTACGATAAGGATAACGTTCTGATTCTTCCCAGTGCTATCCGTTGCCACGGAACTCTGAATGTTTACGGTGGTACCATTCATTCCTATCATCACGGTATTTACACGGTAAATCCCGCTGCGGAAGTAAATATTTCGGGTGGCACCATCAATTCGATCGTTACTGGATCATATCAAGGCGGCGCCGGTATTTATGCCAGTGAGTGTGCTACCATAGTCATTGATGGAGAAAATGTTCAGATCCATGGTAAGGCCGCTATTTCTGCCCTTGATGGTAATACCATCATTACGGCAGGTACCGTTACCAGCGGTAGATCCAACGGTATCTTTATCAATGGCGGTACTGTTACCGTAAGAGAAGATGCGGTTGTTAGAGGTAGATTCGATGCTATCCATTTGACAAGTGGCGAACTGAAGCTTGCCGATGCTCCCGACATTGCCTCTACGCAGACAACAGTTGCCGATATCTTCCTGGAAACCGGCATGGTGATCACCATTCTCGATGAGATCAAGGATACTTACATCGTTGATACCCGAGAGCAGCCTACAGTAGACAAGCCCGTCCGGATCACCGCTGACTGGAATGTCAATGCTGTCAATAAGAATATGGTATATTATCCCTTCGTCAGCATGGATGGCTATTTGATCCGTAAGATTTCCCACGAGGGTGATGCTGCGGAGCTGTATCTGGTGATTCCACAAGTAGCCGGCGAAATCTACAGTTGGAAGGATCATACCATTATCCTTTCCGAGGAAGCTCTCCTGAGTGCTTTTAAGAGCTGGGATACAAAGGGTTATATCTTTGTAAATGGACGGAACTACTCCATTACCTCTGTGACTACGGAAAACCTGACCAATATGACTATTACCGGATACGAATTCAAGGGTGTGGAAGTCGGTCAGGGGAATGGTAAGCTGAAGATTGCTGTGACAGACAATGACAAGGAAAGCTTTGTACTGACTGTGGAGCTGGTATCTAATGTTTACAAAGTAGAGAACAGTGTGTTTGTTCTTGACTTTGCAAAGCCCGTGAACATCACCGACAGCATCTTTGCAAATGACTCCCTCCCCGGTGTGGAAGAGAGAAGTGTCAAAGTCCTCTTCGAGGCCTTTACAGACAAGGCTGAAATGGCACAGAATGGCTTGTCTATGACTGTCGCCGATTTCGATGGCAAGGGTACTTATGGTGCATTTACCATCACCGATGGCGAAGCAATCTATACTCCCCACGCAGACAAGACTCTGGATGGAGCTGATAAGGTATTCGGCGTATTCCGCGTCTATGACAAGGATGCCGAGGCAAGCGATATGGGCACCATCAACCCCTTCATCGAGGCGGAGATGTACAAGGCGATCACCATGTTGCCTGCAAATGTAGTCTACTATGAAGACGATCATAAAGCACTGACATGGTACTCCGGCAACAATTCCGGCATCGAGATCGAGCCCGTTGGCACTGTTCCCAATGAGCCTGTTTATCAGGATGGCGACAACAGCTCCGAGTACGGCAACGACAGCGACTATGCGTATGCTCCTGATGGAACCTATTACGGCAGTGGCGGATATTCCAAGAAGATCATTGTCAATGCCAGCGGCCCCGTTCTGTCCTTTACCTTTAAGGGTACGGGCTTCGATGTTATGGGTAGTACCACCGCAGACAGTGGTCAGCTCTACTACAAGGTCACCAAGCTGGCGGATACCAACAATGACGGCGTAGACGAGGTAGTTACCGTAAAGAGCTCGTCACTGGATACCTACTACAAGGGATCCGGAGAAGCAGGTGCGGCAATTCACGAAGTACCCCTGATCCATGCCGGGGATCTGCCCTACGGCACCTACACGGTGACGATCCAGGCTGTAGCTGCCTACAACTGGGATCTGCCCAGAGAGCAGTGGAACCCCTTGCCTCCCATTAAGACGACATATCTGTACTTTGACGGTGTACGGATCTACAATCCCATTGCAGAGGGATCCAAGGATCGGGAAAACTATCGCCCCGGGGAAGACACTGCAAACTTCTACCGTATCCGCAGCATGATCCTGAACGGACAGGCCGTTGTAGCCAAGGTAGAAGGAGACACCGTTAACATTAGCAGTGCCCTGATCTCTTATGTAGAGAAGGCACACAATGGTATGAAGTACGAGGGTAACGTCGTGACCTCCCTCAACGACTATCTGGTAGCAGGCCCCAATAATGAGGTTTACTTCAACAGCAACACCCAGACTCTGGTGCTCTATGTGAAGGAAAAGACCGAAGGGAAGGAGACTCCCATGCTCCAGATCGGTATCCGTAATCTGAACCCCGAATCCTTCGTCAGTGTAGATGGCAATGCTCCCAAGATCGCAGTTCTGGAAAAGGCCGGCGGTGTCAAAGAGCTGGTATCTTCTGAAAAGGCAATCAGCTACACCGAGCAGTACCACACCATCGATTATACGAAGTGTGCTACGGAAGAAATCGGAGGAGATATCTACTACCGTGTAGCCATTAGCGCAAGAAACAACAGCGCATTCTCCCTGACCAATCTGAAGGTCAGCGGTCTGGAATTCTACACCAATCCCAGCAGCGCCGCAACTCTGTACTATGACAAGAACGGTGTCCTGGTGGATACCACCGCAACAGAGGGTGAGGCAATGCCCAACCTGTATCTGTTAGCAAGACAGCTTAAGGCCGCCAACAACATGCTCCCCGAGGACGAGACTCCCGGCGAAGCAGAGGACCTGAAGTTCCGCTCCGTCTCCCTGAGTCTCCAAAGCAGTATCGGTATGAACATGTATGTAGCCAAGGAAACTCTCAAGGGCTATGCAGATCCCTTCGTCCGACTGACCAAGACCGTCTATGACGCAAGTGGGAATGCTTCTACCGTTACCGTAGATATCTACGATTACGAAGAAGTAACAGTTCAGGGACAGGAGTGCATCCGTTTCTTCT
>JAZREB010000200.1:0-4389 GCA_045660585.1 Faecousia sp.
GGTCGAAGTTCTGATATCCGTAGCTTGCACTGCTGTAACGAGCAACGTCTGCATCCTTATTCGTGAACTGGAACAGGAGGTTATCGGTTTCGGGACGGGAATCCAAGGGCCCTACATAGACATAGTCAATGGAGATGGAGGCATTCTTCCCGCTGGCGGAGTTGATGTTGTTGACAAAGGGGCGGATGGCGGTGATCATGTCCGCTTCGGCATAGAGGGAGGAATTGCTCATGGGGAATAGGAGGGTGAAATATCCCTTGTTGACCACCTTGGTCAGGTCGAAGTCGGTGGAAGCATTCCGACTTTCGCCGGGCTCCATACCGTTATAGCCGAAGAACAAATTGAAGGACGCGGTCTTTCCGTCGGAGTGAGTGGAAACGGCATTGTCGATTCGCAGACGAACTTGACAGTAGTCGTTGTCTCCGGTGTAGAATTTCAGGGGGTAGTTTGCAATGGTATTGTTCTTACTGGACTGGATGTAATGATACTTGGTAGTGTCCTTGGACAGAACAGTGAAGTGGATGGCACCCTCGGAAATACTGGGGGCGGTAGTACGGGAACTCTGATACCACCAGTTGGAAGCTAAGTCAAAGTTGAGACCACCGTAGGTGTGGTTGCTGTAACGGAGCTGGTCTACGTTGGTGTTATCGAAGCCGAAATACAGGTGATCCTGATCGGGACCCCAGCTACGGGGGCCGATGTAAATATAGTCGAAGGTGATCTTTGCCTGCTTGCCACTGGCATTCTGGATCTGGTTAATGAAGGGACGGATAGAAGTGACGTTCCCTGCCCAGTTGGCATCCATGGGAATGGTGTAGGTCACAAAGCCCTTATCGGACACATCGGCGGTCTTAAAGGCCACGCGGACCGAACGGTTGCTGATATTGTCCTTGTCTACACCGTAGAACAGGATGAATTCACTGTAGCCGTTTGTCTTGGAGGAAACCGCATTATCCAGCTTGAATCGAACCTGACATACATGATCCGGGCCGGGGTTAAAGGTCAGGGGATGAGATTCCCAACCTGTGCCGGTTTCGATATAGTGGTAGGTGGTGGTATCGCTTGCACTGACGGTGATACTGATGTTGCCGTCTGCAATATCGGGGGCGGAGGTTCTGTTTGCAGGAGCGTACCAGTTGGTTTCTAAGTCATAGTTGAGACCGCCGTAGGCACTGGACTGATAACGAGTCTGATCCGCACTTGTGTTGGTAAAATCGAAGAGCAGGTAGTCGGAGCTGCGGATAAAGTTGAAATAGTCAACATTGACAAGGTTTGTGCTTGCAGTGCCGGAGGCTTGGACAAAGAGCTTATGCTCCCCGGGGAGAACGGTCTTGCTCATGTTGACCGTTCTTGCAGTTACGGCGGAATCTGCCGCAAGGGTGTATGTAGCAATCAAATTGCCACTGGCAATGGAGTCAATGTAGAAATTGATCTTTGCACCCTTTAAAAGGCCACGGACAGCTAACTTGAGCTGTTTTTCTTCGCCGGTAAAGTAGATGTTTCGATATTCCATCCATTCGCTGTTACGGAGGTTGTAAACGGTCTTGTTAATGGAGGAGTTGGTCTCTAAGGACAGGGAGAAATTGGCATCCACGGAATTCATAAAGTGGAAATGCTCGCCTTGAATGACTTCTGCGGCAGAACGCTGGCGGTTATAGTCATAGAGATAGGCGGACAGCTCACTGGGACGGTCGGTCATAATGCCGTCGAAGCCGATATCCAGCATATAAGCCCAGGTCTTTTCACTATCGGGTCTGCCACCGGACCAACCACCGGTAGAAATGGTGGAGCCGAAGAGGGAAATGTTGTTGGCGTCGCAGAAAGCATCGAAAGAAGAAGTAATGATCTCTTCGTATTCGGTGACAGTGCTGGTGCCGTAAGTAACCTCAACAGCCTTCAGATAGGTACCGTTGTTCAAATGGGACTTAAGGGGGCTTTCGTTGGGCTTGCCCTGAACATACATCTGCATTATGGTGTTCTTAACATCATCCAGGGTGATGGTATCATTGGGATAGGCAGTGTTCCATGCAGTTGCGGCGGCGGTCATCCAGGTGTTCAAGGTGCTTACATTCTGGGAGACCTTGAAATACGCTCTGCCCAGCATACCTCTCTCTCGGAGGATCTTGTGGCAAGCCACGAAAACTTCCTGGGATGTACACTTGTCAATGGTGATCAAGGTGTTGGGTCCGTACATTTTCACCAAGTCCACACAATCGTCAAAACGGGCAGGATACAGTTTGCCCCCGGAGGCGGCATCGGCACCGTAGTGAGCCTTGTAGTTGGGCAGAGTGTTCATGATCTTTGCCTGTGCGGAGGTCATGGTGTAGGCGGTGGTGAAAGAAGATCCGCCCTGCTCTGCGCGCAGGGGCATGGACTTCAGAGAGGACCAGTTGTAGTCGGCAACATTGCCCGTAGAGCCTACAACGGTACGGTTAATGGTGGTGTCGTGGAACAGAGTCGGGACACCATCTTTGCTGAGCATAACGTCGATCTCGATTCCGTCAATGCCCATAGCAATAGAGTGGTAAATGGCAGGGAGAGAGTTCTCCGGCGCCATTCTCCATGCACCGCGGTGGGTAAAGGAGACAGGGATCTCTCGCTCGACTTTACTGACTGCATCTTGCGCACCATAGGTAGGGGCAGGGTAGGCCGCCGCTGTAGGACTTAGCTGCAGGAGTAGCACGAGCGCCAAGAGTAAAATTGGGAGTCGTTTCCACATAGTTTTTTCCTCCAATGTATAATATATCATTATAATTATACCAATAAATGTTAGAACTGTCAAACATTTTGAACCCGGGTAACGAAATAGCCTGCATAGAGTTTATCCGCATATCGACCGTGATCAATCTCAGTTTGTCGCTCTGTCCTCAAGTCCGGCAAATGGGTATTTGAATGGATAATACAGGGCATAAAAAGGGGCTGTCTCATGGTTTGTGAGACAGCCCCGAGGGGTTATTCTTCAAATTCTCGCAGGGTGGTTACTGTGTTGTCTGCCACAGAATAGACAGCCTCTGCATCTTCATCTATGGAAGCATAGCAGGGATCTTCTGCTGTGTAGAATACACAGGTTCCGCAGGAAGAGGAGATCTTCCGGGGGACGGGAGCCATGCGAGCTTCTATACCCAACTTGGACAGATTGCGGTGGGTTTTCAGCGCAGACAGATGGGTGTGGAATGTGGCTATGTACCGGGTCATTTGCTGAGTGTCATGGAGAACTCGTCGTCCTCTAACTCCTTGACCTTGACTTCATAGCCTGCACTGTGAGCAAAACGGGTAACATTCTGTAGTGCGGTGTTGTTATCAACCAGAACTTCCAGAGTTTTGGGATTGTTCTTTTTCACTTCCTGCTGAACCTTCAGTACGGGAAGGGGGCAGGCAAGACCTCTTGCATCAACCATAGTATTACTTTTCCTTTCTCAGATTGGTAATGGAAATTGCGACCAGAATGACCAAGCAGATGATAACAGCAGCGGGGCCGTTAGCACCGTGACCGGCACCGGAAGAAGCAGTCTTCAGGGTGTGAGCCAAGCCGCCGCCTACGATCATGCCGAATACGGTAACAGCGGAGTCGGTGTTGCCTTCGCCGGCCAGAATCAGCTGACGGAGAGGACAGCCGCCCAAGGGGCAGGAGCCCCAACCAACGATAGCCATGCCGAGGAAGTTCCACAGCCATTCGGTGTGTGCAACGGGCTGGCCTTCCATGCCCCAATTCAGGGTGCCCTGAATGGCATTGCCGACCAGAACGGCAACGAGGACGCCGCCGAAGCCTGCCAGCAGGCCGAATTCCTTAAACAGAATGCTGTCACGGATACCGCCGACCATACACAGGCGGCTTTTCTGTGCCAGAGCACCAACAACGATGGCAATGATCAGAGCCAGAGCCCAGGGCGCTGCCTTGTTGCCGGGAGCTGCGCCGGAAACATAGAGAACGCTGCCTGCAATGGAGAGAACGAACAGAGCGACCATAACAATGGGGAATACCAGACCTTCTGCCTTAGACTGCTTATAAGCACGCCCCAGGGAGAAGTTAAACTTCAGGAAGACAATGCCAATGAGGATACCGACCACAAAGCCTGCCAGACCGATAATGGCGTTCAGGTCGCCACCGCCGATACGGATGACCATACGCAGGGGGCATCCCAGGAATACCAGAGCGCCGACCATAACAACGGCACCCAGGATAAAACGGGTGAAGGGAGAGCTACCGCCCTTGGGCTTGAATTCCTTGCCGACAAATGCCATGATGCAAGCACCGGCAATGAGACCTACGATCTCAGGACGGAAGTTGGACAGAGTACGAAGGGTTTCGCCGGCTTCGTTTGTGGTGCTGGCACCCTGGAGACCCAGAGAACCTGCAATGTCACGGAGGAAGCAGGCAATGCAGAAGCC
>JAZREB010000201.1:0-6815 GCA_045660585.1 Faecousia sp.
ACGTCGGTCACCTCACCTCCGATGCTGACGAGGGCGAAGACAAGATGCTCAAGGGCGCAAAGCGCGAGCAGAAGACCGTTATGGAGATCGCCCAGTTCTACACCGATGCTTTCTTTGCAGATTGCGCCAAGCTAAATATCAAGACCCCCGATGTGGTAGAGCCTGCTACCAACTGCATCGACGAGTATATCCACATGGTTACCACCCTCATTGAGAAAGAATATGCCTATCTCGCAGGTGGCAACGTATACTTCGACACCTCCAAGCTGGATAAGTACTATGTTTTCAATGACCACAAGGAAGAAGATCTGGAGATCGGTGTCCGTGAAGGTGTTGAGGAAGACTCCAACAAGCGCAACAAAAACGACTTCGTTCTCTGGTTCACCAAGTCCAAGTTTGAAGACCAGGCCCTCAAGTGGGATTCTCCCTGGGGCGTCGGTTACCCCGGCTGGCACATTGAGTGTTCCTGCATCAGCATGAAGCACCTGGGCGAGGACATGGATATCCACTGCGGTGGCATCGACAATGCCTTCCCCCATCACACCAACGAGATCGCCCAGTCCGAGGCTTATCTGGGACACAAGTGGTGCAACTACTGGTTCCATGTCCACCACCTGAATACCGAGGGTGGCAAGATGTCTAAATCCAAGGGCGAGTTCCTCACTGTCTCCCTGCTGGAAGAGAAGGGCTTTGATCCTCTGGTATACCGCCTGTTCTGCCTCCAGAGTCACTACCGCCGTAATCTGGTATTCTCCTGGGACAATTTGGAGAATGCAAAGGTCACCTACGATAAGCTCATTGCCAAGATCGCCACTTTAGAAGAAGAGGGCGAGGTAGAGGCAGAGGCATTTGCAGCGCTCAAACAGCGTTTTGAGACAGCTCTCAACGGTGATCTGAACACCTCCCTGGCAGTCACTGCTGTCTATGATGTACTGAAGGCTAAGTGCAACGACGCTACCAAGCGTGCCGCACTGGCTGATTTTGACTATGTTCTGGGTCTGGATCTTCTGGCCGCTGCCAAGAAGTTCAAGGACGCTCAGCCCAAGGACGAGGTAGACCCCGAGATCGACGCTCTGGTTGCCGCCCGTACCGCCGCCAAGAAGGAAAAGAACTGGGCAGAGGCTGACCGCATCCGTGATGAACTGAAGGCCAAGGGCATCGAGATCATCGATACTCCCCAGGGCACCAAGTGGAAGAGAGTATGAAATTACTGATTTTAGATGGTAACAGTGTCATTAACCGTGCCTTTTACGGGGTGCGCCCCCTGACCACACGGGAAGGTCTGTTTACCAACGGAATTTACGGATTCCTGAATATTTTGGAAAAGGTTCGTTCCGAGGAGAAGCCGGATGCCCTCTGTGTGGCATTCGACCTCCACGGACCCACCTTCCGCCATTTGCAATACGAGGGCTACAAGGCTACCCGTCACGGTATGAGGGAGGAACTGGCAATGCAGATGCCGGTAATGAAGCAGGTTCTGTCTGCTATGAATATCCCTATTTACGAATGTCAGGGATGGGAGGCAGATGACGTCATCGGCACCGTATCCCGGGTATGCTCGGAGCAGGGCTGTGAGTGCGTGATCCTTACCGGTGACCGTGACAGCCTCCAACTGGTAGACGAAAAGGTCACTGTCAAGTTAGTCCGCACCCAAGGGGGACAGACCGTGACCCAGAACTATACTCCCGAGGTATTCCGTGAGGAATACGGCATGGAGCCCATTCGTCTCATTGATCTAAAGGCGCTCATGGGTGATAGCTCCGATAACATTCCGGGTGTAGCCGGTGTAGGCCCTAAGACGGCCACGGATCTGCTGAAAAAGTTTGGCACCTTAGACGGTGTCTACGAAAATCTGACCCCTCAGAATATGAAGGGGAAACTCTTTGAAAAGCTCACAAACGGTAAGGATTCTGCTTACCTGTCCTATAATCTGGCTACCATCCGTCGGGATGCTCCCATTGACTTTACCCCGGAAGGGAATCTCATTGGGGAGCCGAAACGGAAGGAACTGTATGACCTGTTCATTAAGCTGGAATTCCAGAAGCTGATCGATCGTTACAAGCTCCGATCCGCCGCCTTTGAAGAGGCACCTGCCAAAACCGAGGCCTGCGTTTTTGAAGGGGAGTGTAACAGTGAGACCGTTACTGATGTTGCCCGTGCAGAAGAACTGCTGGAGCTGTACAAAAAGCAGCCCCATGTAGTCTATGGCAGAAATGCAGAGGGCTTTGTCATCTATGTTCCCACAGGCGGGAGCATGATGTATTATTACGAAAAGGCTACCTTGGGACAGGATTACCTCCCTGTTTTGGGAAAAATCATGGTGGAGGAGATCTCCAAGATCGGTCACGATGTAAAGCCCCTCATGCGGGAACTGTTAGAAGCAGGCTTGCCTGCGGAAGGCTTCATTTTTGATACTGCTGTGGCTTCCTATTTACTGGATACCGGTCACGGTGTTCATGAGCTGTCTGCGGTTGCTATGGATTATTTGGGCTTTACACCCCCAACGGACACTCCTTTGGCGGCTCTCTTTAGCTCTGCCGCTACGGTAGAAGCACTCCATGGACCCCTGAGGCAAAAGCTACGGGAAAAGGAACTGGAGGTGCTGTATTACAGCATCGATTTTCCCCTGTGCTATGTTTTAGCCAATATGGAGGCAGACGGTGTTCGAGTAGACAGAGAGGCACTGGCTTCCTACGGGGCTATGCTCCGTCAGCGGATCGCAGAGTGTGAGAAGGTGATCTTCTCCTATTCCGAGACCCCCTTTAATATCAATTCTCCCAAGCAGTTGGGAGAAGTCCTCTTTGAAAAGCTGGGTTTACCCCCGGTGAAGAAAACCAAGAGTGGCTACTCCACCAATATCGAAGTCCTGCAAAAGCTGGCAGACAAGCACCCTATTATTCCTGCTATTATGGAATATCGGGAAGTGACCAAGCTGAATTCCACCTATGCAGAGGGCTTGCAGAAAACCATCGCCTCCGACGGACGGATCCACACCACCTTCCAGAATCTCCTGACTGCCACGGGACGGTTGTCCTCTACGGAGCCCAACTTGCAGAACATCCCTGTTCGCAAAACTTTGGGTAGTGAGATCCGAAAGATGTTTGTTCCCTGTGAGGGTTGGGTCTTTGTAGATGCGGATTACAGCCAGATCGGGCTCCGTGTCCTTGCCCATATTGCAGGGGATCAGGCTATGGCAAATGCTTTCCGATCCGGGGAGGATTTCCACCGAGTGACTGCATCTCAGGTCTTTAATGTTCCTGTGGATCAGGTTACTTCTCAGATGCGTAGCAATGCCAAGGCTGTCAATTTCGGTATCGTCTACGGCATTTCTGAGTTCTCTTTGTCTCAGGACATTGGAGTCACTCGTTACGAGGCGAAAGCCTATATTGACAGCTATCTCAGCAAATATCCCGGTGTACGGAACTATATGCGAGATATCGTAGAGACCGCAAGACAGCAGGGCTATGTAACAACAGCTTTTGGCAGACGGCGGTACTTGCCGGAAATTACCAGCAGTAATTTTAATATTCGTTCCGGAGCGGAACGGATCGCCCTGAATACCCCCATTCAGGGGACTGCGGCGGATATTATTAAGCTGGCTATGGTTCGGGTGTTCCACGCCCTGCAGAAGGATGCTCTGCAAGCACGTCTGATCCTGACGGTTCATGACGAACTGATCATTGAGTGTCCCGCATACGAGGCATACATGATCATGGACATGATCACACGGGAAATGGAAGAAGCTGTGAAGCTGTCCGTACCTCTTATTGCAGAGGCAAAAATGGGAGAAAGCTGGTTTGATGCAAAATGATCCTACCTATGAATGAGTCCCATGTTTCTGCGGTGGCAGAACTGGAAAAGCTGTGCTTCTCCGCCCCCTGGAGCGAGCGCTCCATTGCCACAGAGCTCAGGAGTGAATGGAGTCTGTGGCTGGTGGAGGAACGGGACGGCGTTGTCGTTGCCTATGTAGGATCCCAATCCTCTCCTCCCGAGGCAGATGTGATGAATGTTGCTGTATCCCCGGACTTCCGTCGACAGGGGATCGGCGAGAGCCTTATGGTCGCCCTTGGCGAGGCTTTGGTACAAAAGGGTATTGAGACTCTGACCTTAGAGGTTCGGGCTTCCAACGAGGGGGCAATCAGCCTCTATACTCGTTTAGGCTATGAACAAGTGGGTCGCAGACCTAATTATTACACCGATCCCAGGGAAGACGCCCTGATTATGAGAAAGGAGCTATGCCATGCTGATATTATCCGTTGAATCCTCTTGCGACGAAACCGCTGTTGCGGTGGTGCGAGACGGCAGAGAAGTTCTCTGTGATTGTATTGCC
Source organism: Faecousia sp. (assembly GCA_045660585.1). Taxonomy (GTDB): domain Bacteria; phylum Bacillota; class Clostridia; order Oscillospirales; family Oscillospiraceae; genus JAZOXB01. The sequence continues at coordinate 4,331 of JAZREB010000201.1, forward strand.
TCTCAGGTAGAGCTCCATCGGATCTACGGCGGTGTTGTTCCCGAGATCGCTTCCCGGAAGCATATTGAGGCCATTTACGGTCTTGCGGATCAGGCACTGGAAAAGGCCGGCGTGACCCGTGAGGACATTGATGCCATTGCAGTGACCTATGCTCCCGGCTTGATCGGAGCATTGCTGGTTGGCGTAAATTTTGCAAAGGGTGCGGCTCTGGCACTGGATAAGCCCCTGGTCCCTGTCCATCATATCCGTGGACATATTGCGGCAAACTATATTGCATACCCCGATCTAAAGCCTCCCTTCCTGTGTCTGGTAGTTTCCGGCGGCCATACTATGATCGTCGATGTAAAGGACTATACGGATATGGAGATTTTAGGCTCCACCCGTGATGATGCGGCAGGAGAATGCTTTGATAAAGTAGGGCGTATGCTGAATATGCCCTATCCCGGCGGCGCGGCTCTGGATAAGGCGGCGCAGGGTGGAGATCCTTCTGTCTATCCCATGCCCCAGAGCAAGCTCAGTGGCAATCCCTTGGATATGTCCTTCTCCGGCCTCAAAACCGCCGCAGTGAATCTGATCCACAACAAACAGCAGAAAGAGGAGAAGATCCAAATTCCCGACCTCTGTGCAGGCTTCTGCTCTGCTGTGACCCAAATGCTGGTGCCTCGTACCATGATGGCACTGGATCAAACGGGTCACAAGACCCTTGCGGTAGCCGGCGGTGTTGCCGCCAATTCCCATATACGTGCCGCACTGACCCGGGAATGTGAAGCACGTGGGGTACGGCTGTGTATGCCACCTCTGTCTCTCTGCGGAGATAATGCCGCTATGATCGGCTCTCAGGGCTACTATGAGTACTTAGCAGGGAATGTGGCAGATCAGACTCTCAATGCCTACGCAACCAAGTCCTTTGAAGGAGAAAAACTTTAAAATCATAATACATATCAGAGAAAGGATATGTTTAATCATGAAAAAATGGATCGCAATTCTGCTCCTTGGAGCCATGATGCTGAGTCTTACGGCTTGTATGGGCCTTGGAGAGACGGAAACTCCGGAGACAGAGGCATTTCTGACGGAAGAAACGGAAACAATTACCGAGACTGAGGAAATTACGGAAACAGAAGAAACTACCGAGGCCGAAACTGAGCTCGTACAAGAGACCTTCTGGGAAGAGGAAGAGGTGGAATACCCTCTGGAATTCTACTTTAGCAGTGGCGCAGGCGGTTGGGGAACAGAACTGTACCTGAACGAGGACGGCACCTTTACCGGCTCCTTCCATGACAGTAATATGGGTGAATTCGGAGACGACTATCCCAACGGTACGGTATATGTATGCGAATTTACCGGTAAGTTCGGTGCCACAGAACGGTTAGATATGTATACATACGGCACCAAGCTGTTGGAACTGACCCTGGATCGTCCCGAGGGAGAAGAGTGGATCGAAGACGGCATTCGTTACGTTTCTTCTACTCCCTATGGTCTGGAAAATAGCGAAGATTTCCAGATCTACCTGCCCAATACTCCTGTGGATATGCTGTCAGAGAATACCCTCTTCTGGTGGCCCGGTCGCTATTTCGAGGAGTACACTACCCTCAATGGCTATGGTATCCTGAATGTTGAGGATGGTTCCTGCTTCTTTGCAATGCTGGATGGGGAATAATCGTTTTCTAAATTAAAATATAGGAACTCTGCTAAAAGGAGTACGGCTAACAGAAGTCGGGAACTTTTTGGCAGAGTTCCTTCTTTATATCTAATGATATATTCGTTGACATCTCAATAAATATATAGTATAATCAAAAGAGAATGTTGAAATGTCAACAAATGAGGTGAGAATATGCAAGAACGATTCGAGACCTTTACGGTTCTGATCTCCAAGATCCATCGCAATATTCGGAAGCTGAAGAATCAGGAAATGGCAGAATACGGCCTCCGCGGAGCCCAGATTTCCTGCCTGTATTACCTGTATTCCGCCAAATCTCTGACCGCAACAGAGCTCTGTGAGCGTTGCGAGGAGGACAAGGCAACCATTTCCCGTACCCTGGACTCTCTGGAAGAAAGTGGCTATATTACCTGCTCCCAAAAGAGCGGAAAGCGGTATAAGAGCCCCTTATGCCTGACAGAAAGGGGAGAACTCGTTGGCAAAGAGATCTATGACCGAGTGGGCTCCATTTTGGATGAGGTCAGTACCGTAGTAACAGAGGAGGAGAGAATCTCCTTCTATCGATGTCTATCTCTCATTAGCGGATGTCTTGACAAATGTGTTAACGGAAATTAAGAAAGGATGAATCTCTCTATGGCTAAAACAAATCAGAAATACGATGCCCTTTTTACCCCCTGGAAAATCGGAAATGTAGAGATCAAGAACCGAATCGTTATGTGTCCCATGGGTGGTACATCTCTCTTCGGTTGGTTTGAACTGACCGGCTGTGGCTTTGACAAAGAGGCGGCCAAATTATTCCTGGAACGTGCACAGAACAATGTTGGTCTG
>JAZREB010000202.1:0-3390 GCA_045660585.1 Faecousia sp.
GTTGCATTGGAAGCATAGGTGGTAAACCGCTTAGCACTGGTATTGTGGAGGATCCGTCCATAGGAGTCGTTGGTAGAATAGATGGTTGCGACCCCATCTACCACAGAAATATCCCATGTAGTTTCCCCACTGTCCCAGGTCAAGGTTTTTAGAGCAGATACGCCTAAGAGCTTTCCTGCTTCGCTTCTCAGAGTCCAGGCGCCGTCTCTCCCACCCAGGGTAAAGATCATAACATCCTCACTAACGGAATTTAAACGACCTGCCTGGGAGAAGGTTACGGTAATCTCCGTTAAATAGGTGGCGCTGAGTTCTCCCGCAACCTGATTCTTGGTATCGGAAGCAAGGATGATCTGTGCCCCCGCGGAGAGCTCTGCATCCTCCTGTACCCGGGTCCATCCGCTTGCACCACTACCACCCTCTACATAGGAATAGAGAGGATAGAGGGTAGCAGATGCAGTGATGGTATAATTGCTCCCGGCAGCATAGTATGCAGGACACGCTGTAGTAGCACTCAGACTCCCCGTAGTCCAACCAATAAAGGTGTAGCCATCTTCTGTGGGGCCTGCAGGCAGGGAGATAACATCCCCTGCATAGGCGGTAACAGCCTCTGCCTTTCCGTTAAAGCTGAGGGTTACCACAGCCTTTTTGGCAAAGTTAATACGGATATTGCAATCCGAAGTAGGAGTTACCACGAAGGTATTTCCATCACGGATCACCGTTGCACTGCCTGAACGGATCTGATATCCCTCTACATAATAGCCGGTCTTGGGAGTAGCGGTAATGGTGTTTCCGCTAAGGGCTACAGTGCCGTAGGAAGTGTTATTGGAAGTGGCAGTGATCTTGTAAGATACTGCGGTACTTCCCCCGGAAGGAGTAGTCAGATTAGAGGGGATCTGCTTTCCCAGCAGGATCCAGGCAAGCTCGGGATAGTCGACAAAGGGATTTCTGCATCCCTGGATCTCTTGGGCAACATCGTTTCTGGACATCTCATAGGTGTCAACGGGATCCAGTGCGCACCATTTCAAAAGGGTGTTCACATCTGTGAATACCTCGGTTACAGAGGACATGGAAGACGCCACCACATAGTCATACAGTACCACACGGGCACAGTCACCCTTGGCAAAATCAAGGGGCTCAAAGATACCGCTGACATAGGTGCCGCCTGTGAGATATCCATTGGCTTCGTTGGCCTCTGCGGTCTTTCCTCCCGTTGCATAGCCGTAGAGATTGTTGTTACGGGTGGAATTCAGACGGGGATCCGTGGGACGCATAGAATGGAGATCTCCCTCCACCGCGCTGCCACCCAGAGAATCGGGCCACATATGCTCACGGTTCCAGGTCTTACCGGAATCCCACTTGTTACTAATAATACCGTTACAATAGAACAGTACCATCTTGGAGCTATTGGCATAATAAGCATCCGTATGGGGGAAATAGGTCTTCAGTCCATCGTAGCCCACAGTTCTCCGATTAGAGGTAATCAGACTGCGGAGCTTGGTTCTGAGGCTACTTCCGCTGAGAGAAGAAAGCTGAGCATAGGTATAGCTACCTGTATAATAGCCCTTTGCATCGGAAGACAGCTCCGTACAAATTTCATCTCTTACGCCGGAATTATAGGAATAAGAGGCCGCCTTGGCAGTGAGGTCTATACCACTGAAGGTTCCCAAAATCAGGATCATTGCCAATACTGCGGACAGTACACGTTTCATCGTATCAACTCCTAATCATTTGTTACGGGGTATCAGCCCGCTATCCTTTTGATTTTATCATTTTTCCCTTAAAAATACAAGTCAAAAACCCCATTTCCCTATTTTTCGCCAATGTATCCAATTCCCCCTTCTTTTCCTTGTGAACAATATCCTACCGCCAATTTTTTACGGAATGTAAGCCGTCATCCCCGGTGTCTTTTACAAGTTCCTATTGTATTTTCCCATGCTTCGTGGTAATATGGAGGAAATACATACTACCTTTGGAGGAACTATGCTACCACAGGAATTTGTACAACGGATGACTCGATTGTTGGGCACCGAGGCAGAAGAATTCTTCGCCTCCTATGATTGCCCCAGAAATACAGGTATACGACTCAACACCCTTAAGGCAGAGAATACTCCCCTATCTTTCTGTGCTGAGCCTATCGCCTGGGCAGAAAACGGCTATTATTTGAAGGAAGGAACTCGTCCCGGTCTGCACCCTTTCCACCATGCCGGCGTATACTATCTACAGGAGCCCAGTGCAATGGCCCCTGTAGGGCTCCTGGATGTAAAGCCGGGTCAGCGCGTACTGGATCTGTGCGCCGCTCCCGGCGGAAAAACTACCCAGATCGCAGAAAAATTACAGGGAGAAGGTCTCCTTGTCTGTAACGAGATCCATCCCAAACGAGCCAGGATCCTATCGTCCAATATTGAACGATTAGGAGTTACCAATGCGCTGGTTCTTAACGAACACCCTGCCAAACTGGCAGAAAAGTTCCCCCGCTATTTTGATCGCATCCTTGTAGATGCCCCTTGCTCCGGTGAGGGAATGTTCCGCAAAGAGGACGCCGCTGTGACGGATTGGAGCCCGGAAACCGTATCCATGTGCGCCGCACGGCAGACCGAGATTTTAAATTCGGCATCCCAAATGCTGGCTCCCGGTGGTATACTGGTCTATTCTACCTGTACCTTTGCCCCGGAAGAAAACGAGGGTGTCATCTCCCATTTCCTCCATACCCATAAGGATTTCTCTGTTAAGATGGTAGACGCCCCTTGGTTCAGCCACGCTCATCCTGAGTGGATCGAGGATCCGGCTCCCGGAATCGAGCACTGTTTCCGCCTCCTTCCTCACAAGCTCCGTGGTGAAGGTCACTTCGCCGCCGTACTCCAACGTCTTGGAGAGGAAGATGCCAACTTTGTTCCCCAAGAGAAAACACAGCCCATGCCCACTGCTGTGAAAGAATTCCTCCCTATGGAAGGCAGTGTCCTGACCTTCGGCGAGACTCTCTTCCTGGCTCCCCGGGAGCTTCCCTCCCTCAAGGGTCTGAAGGTTCTCCGTGTGGGCTTGGAACTGGGCGAGCTCCGCAAGGGTCGATTCGTGCCGGCTCATGCCCTCGCACTGGCTACAAGGGACTTCTCCCGGCGTTGTGAATTCCCTGCCGACAGCCCGGAAATTGCCGCCTATCTCAGAGGCGAGACCCTCCACGGCCCTCAGAAGGGCTGGACTCTGTTAACCGTAGATGGCTATAGCCTGGGTTGGGTCAAGGGCGCAGATGGCATCCTGAAGAACCACTACCCCAAGGGTCTGCGACAGATGGGCTAAGCTGAGGGGAGTCGAACCCGACAGCCTCTCAGCAAATCTTTTGCGATCTTTTTAACTTAGTTCTCCTTGCCTTGCGACAGCAAGGCTGCGTCGAAC
>JAZREB010000203.1:0-13772 GCA_045660585.1 Faecousia sp.
CCTCTCTCCCGGAGAGAGGCAAGGGGCTTGGGTATGTCGGAACAGGTTTGCCATGAAATATGGAGATAGCACAAAATTTATTTTTGACAAATCTATGAAAATTCTGTGAAGGATATAGCTTTTTCGTAGGACTTTGTGGTATAATAGAGTGAAGTATACTATAATGAACCATTTTGTGCTGTTTTAACAGTTTGATCGAGTAATATAGGAGTATTGATATGATGGAATTATTGTCTCCCGCCGGTTCCTTTGAGGCTCTCAGAGCCGCGGTCTGCAACGGAGCCAATGCGGTTTATCTGGGAACGGAAGGCTTCAATGCCCGTCACGGTGCCAGAAATTTCACACTACAGGAATTGCCCGAGGCTGTAGCCTACTGCCATGTCCGCGGAGTAAAGGTTCACCTGACCCTGAACACCCTTGTAGGGGATCGAGAACTGTCTGCGGCGGCAGATACCATTGCCGCCGCCGCAAGAGCCGGTGTAGATGCTTTTATCGTCCAGGATCTCGGCATGGTTGCTCTGTGTAAAGAGATCGCACCCAATATGCCCCTCCACGCCTCTACCCAGATGAGCATTCACTCCATCGAGGGTGTACGGGAAGCGGCGGCCATGGGATTGAGCCGTGTGGTATTGGCTCGTGAGCTGTCCGCTCAGGATATCCTGTCTATTTGTCGCCAGTCCCCCGTAGAAATCGAGGTTTTCGTACACGGTGCTCTGTGTATGTGCTATTCCGGTCAGTGTTATATGTCTGCGGTCATTGGCAGACGTAGCGGTAACCGTGGACAGTGTGCCCAGCCTTGCCGTCTGCCCTATGGCTATGACCGTTTTGAGAACAAATATCCCCTGAGTCTGAAGGATAACTGTCTGGTGGAATATCTGGAGGATCTGTCCCGCGCCGGCGTTGCCAGCCTAAAGATCGAGGGTCGTATGAAAAGGCCGGAATACGTCGCTACCGTTACCCGCATCTACCGTGAGGCCCTAAACGAGGGTCGTATCGGAGAAGAGGAACGGCAGGCTCTGCGTACCGCCTTTTCCCGTCAGGGCTTTACCCAGGGATATTATACCAAACACACGGGGCCCGATATGTTCGGCACCCGTATTCCCGAGCGTGACGACCGCGCCTTTCTGCAGGCCGCCCGCAGTACCTATGAAAATGTAGAGCCACAACGGGTCCCCGTTGAATTCTATACCATTGTCCGACAGGATCAGCCTGTGCAGGTCGCCGTAAGAGACGTAGATGGCAATGTATGCCACTCCCGCGGATATGCCCCGGATATTGCGCAGACCCGCCCCCTGACCCAGACCGATCTGGAAATGCGCCTGTCCAAGACCGGCGGTACCCCATATCTGTGCCAAGGTGTCCACTGCAAATTGGATCCCGGTCTTTCTGTCTCTGCCGCAGACCTCAACTATCTGCGCCGAGATGTTCTGACCCGTCTCACCGCTCTGCGTGGGAGAGTCGAGGCTCCCCAATTGGGAAAATTCATCCCACCCCGCCGTACTGCCGGCACCGGCACGTCTCCCAAGCTGACCGTCAGTGTCCTTAAGACGGAGCAGATCACCAAGCGGATGCGCCAGATGGACATTTCAGCTCTCTATGCTCCCCTCCACGAGATTCTGAATAACGGAGACTTCTACCGGAAACTCAACAAGGTTTTCCGCATTGCCGCTATTTTACCCCGTGTTACCACAGAGGCCGAAAAACCGGAGCTTATCAACAATCTGCAACGGCTGTCTGCTTTAGGGATCGAGGATGTTCTGGTCGGAAATTTGGGGCACATCTCCCTCGCTAAGGATCGTGGTCTGACCGTTGCGGGAGACTTCGGCCTGAATATTTATAACTCTCTGTCTGCGGAAATGGCGGCTGCTCTGGGGCTCAGTTCCCTTACTGCCTCCTTTGAGATGACACTGCCCCAGATCCGGGACCTTTCCAAACCCCTTCCCACAGAACTCATTGCCTATGGTCGTCTGCCCCTGATGCTGACGGAAAATTGCCTTATGCGCAACCGTGCCGGAGTTTGCTCCTGCCAGCACGGCACCACAAAGCTCCTGGATCGAAAGGGCGAGGAATTCCGTGTGGTTCGGGACGGCAACACCTGCCGTAGCGTGATCCTCAACGGCAAGAAACTCTATTTATTGGATCGAAAGGCAGACCTGCGGAAACTGGGTCTGTGGGCCCTTCGCCTGTCCTTTACCACCGAGAACCCCCACGAGGTAGACGGAGTCCTCTCCGCATGGCAGGGGGAAGCCCTCTTTGACCATGGCAGTTACACCCGCGGTCTTTATATGCGGGGCGTTGAATAATCATCTGATTGAAAGGAGATCGTTCTTATGGGAATTATTTTAGCATCGGCTTCCCCCAGACGGAAAGAGCTGTTAGCCCGTATGGGGATCGATTTTTCTGTCCGTGTTGCGGATCTGGACGAGTCCATGGATCCCTTTGCCCACCCTGCCGACGAGGTAGCTCGTGTAGCCGCCATGAAGGCAAAGGCGGTTTATCCCCTGTGCAATGACGGAGATGTGATCATCGGTGCAGACACCATTGTGGTCTGCGATTCTCTGGTTATGGGCAAGCCCCGATCCGAGGCAGAGGCCTTTTCCATGCTCCGCCGTCTGTCCGGTCGGGATCATCAGGTCATGACCGGTCTGTGTGTCCTCGCAGACAACTATGAAGAAACCGTCACCGTTACCACTACCCTCCGTATGCGCCACCTGTCCGACGAGGAGATCCGTGCCTATATCGCAACGGGCGAGCCTATGGATAAAGCAGGAGGCTACGGCATCCAAGGTCTTGCGTCTATGTTTGTTGTAGGTCTGGATGGAGATTATTATAATGTTATGGGCTTGCCCATCTGTACTCTGGCTATGATCCTGCGTAAATGCGGTGTCAAGCTGCTGGATTGTTGAGGTGGCCGGTTTGAGAAAAGGAATGTCTTCCAAAACAAAGCTCATACTGGTACTGGCACTTGTGGTAGCGGTAGGCTTAGCCATCTGTACTGCAGTATTCGGCACCACCTTCCTCCACAAGGGTGTGCAGGGTATTCTGACTCCCATCCGTGGAGGTGTCAACGCCATTTCTCGTCAGGTAGAACGGTATTACAACTATGTTTTTACCTATGAATCTCTGGAGGCGGAAAATGCCTACCTCCAGAGCAGGATCTCCGATATGGAGGAGGAAATGCGCAGTGCCGATGCTCTGGAACGTGAAAACAAACGTCTGAAGGAACTCCTAAACCTGAGCGAAGAGCACATCGACTACAAGTTGGATGCAGCCTATATCGTCTCTTGGGATTCCTCCGGATGGAAGAGTACCTTCTCCATCAGCAAGGGCGAAAGTGCCGGCCTGCAAGAGGGAATGATCGCGGTTACGGAGTTCGGTCAGGTGGTCGGTGTCATTACGGATATCGGCCCTAACTGGGCAACCATTACCACCATCTTAGACACCTCTACAAAGATCAGTGCTTCCATTGCCGCTTCCGGCTATACCGGTGTGGTTCAGGGCTCCCTGAATCCGTCGGATAAGGGCGGTCTGCGTATGAGCTACCTGCCCAGCAACGCTATCCTGCGCAACAACGACCAAGTCGTTACTACAGGTTCCACGGTTTACCCCAAGGATCTGATCATTGGTTACATTGTCAATGCCGGCTACGACGAGACCGGCGTGTCGAAATTTGCCTCCCTGTCTCCTGCGGCTGACTTTGAGTCCCTGGAGCAGGTATTCATCATTACACAATTCCAGAGCGAATAAAGGGGGCGCAGTGCCTTGTTGGATAAATTCTATATTTCACCGAAACAGTGGTGGCACATCCTGCGTTGGGTCCTGTATTCTCTGCTGTTCCTGACAGCTATGATCCTGCAAACCGTCATTCTTGGGAAAGACGGCCTTTGGGGTCATACCCCGGATCTGGTAGCACTGGTGATCATCACTGTCTGCCTGGTAGAGGGATCGGAGCGAGGTGGACTGTTTGCTCTGCTGACCTCCACGATCTGGGCTCTGGCCGGTATCGATCGGGGCGCTCTGCAGATCCTCTGCCTTACAGTCCTGCCCATTCTGGGCAGTCACTATGGGCGTAGAGTCCTGTCCATAGCCTATGTACCGGAGCTCTTGAGTTGTATCCTGATCCTGTTCATCACCGGCTCTTTGCAGTATTTCCTACGACTGTTCTATGACGGGATCCCTTCCCATTTGTTCATCACTCGTATGCTCCCCGGCATATTGGTCACCCTGCTATTCCAGCCCCTCGTCTATTGGCTGGTCAAGTCTGTAGAAAAGATCGGAGATCCCTATGAGGCAACATAAGTATACATTCCGTTTCGGAGTCCTGATCGTTTTTGCGGCTATTATTTTCAGCGCATATTTGATCCGACTCTATAATATCCAGGTGACCTCTGTCCGTGAAATGGGATCGGAGCAAGCAGGCTCCTACACCTACCAAACTCGTGTCACCGCAGCTCGCGGAGAGATCATCGATCGCAACGGCAACGTGTTAGTCGGCAATCGAGCATCCTTCAATCTGGTGCTGATCAACGAAGCCCTCTTTAATTCCGAGGACTATAACGAATCCCTGCGGAAGCTGACTAACTTAGCCCACGAACGGGGGCTGACCATTACGGATCATTTCCCCGTTACTATGACCAAGCCCTACGAATACACCAAGGACGAAATGTCCGGCACATGGAATTCCCACTTTAAGAGCTTCCTGCGGGAACGTGAGTGGGATGCGGACATTTCTGCTCCTCAGCTCATCCGCCGTCTCCGCGATGCTTACGGCATCCCCGAGGATTGGACAGAGGATGAGATCCGCCGTGTGATCTCTGTTCGTTACGAACTGTCTCTGCGGTACTGTACCAGCCTGCCCACCTATGTTTTCATAGAGGACGTGGACTCCGCTTCCCTGGCGGCACTCAGTGACCTGAATATTCCCGGTCTCAACGTAGAAACCTCTACGGTTCGGGAATACCATACAGATTATGCCTCCCACATTCTGGGACGTATCGGCCAGATGAATCCGGAAGAATACGCCATCTACAAAGAATACGGCTACGCCATGGACGCCTATGTAGGCAAAGAAGGCCTGGAGCAAGCCTTTGAGCTACAGCTTCACGGCACCGACGGTCTCAGAGAGACCCGTGTTGCCGCAGATGGAACCATTTTGGAAGAATATTATATCCAGGAACCCATTGCAGGTAACCACGTAGAGCTGTCCATCGACATCAATCTCCAACGCATTGCGGAAGAGGAGATGGAACGTTTGGTTGCAGATCTCCATGAAAACGGTCTGAATGATTCCGACATCGGTAAGGATGCGGAAGGCGGTGCCGTAGTGGCTATGGAGATCAAGACAGGCAAGGTACTGGTCTGTGCCAGCTATCCCACCTATAACCTGTCCACCTTCTACGAAGATTACAACACTCTGGTCAATCAGAGCCCCGCACCTTATTTTAACCGTGCTCTGAACGCAACCTATCCCCCCGGTTCTATCTACAAGATGGTCACCACCGTTGCAGGTATCGATGCAGGGGTCATCACCCCGGATACCCAGATCGTGGACCAGGGTATTTATACCCGATTTGCAGATGCAGGCTACTATCCCCGATGCCTCCTGTGGACCAGTCAGCAACGAACCCACGGCGCAATCGATGTGAAAGAAGCTCTGGCAGTTTCCTGTAACTACTATTTCTACGAGGTCGGCTGGCTTGCCGGTATGGATGCCATTGACCGAGTCGCATCTACCCTGGGTTTGGGCGAATACACCGGCGTAGAGATCACAGAGTATCAAGGTCGCCGAGCCAACGCAGAGACCAAGAAGGAATTGTACGGCGGTTCCTCCGGCTTGTGGTACGGTGCAGATACGGTTTCTGCCGCCATCGGCCAGTCCGAACACCGTTATACCCCCCTGCAGATGTGCACCTATATCTCCGCCCTTGCCAATAAGGGCACCAGATATCGCACCTCCTTCCTCAACCGTGTTATTTCCGCCGACTACCAGAGTTTACTGGAAGAGAGCAATCCCGAAGTCGTGGCACAGCTTGAGATCTCCGACGTGGCATATCAGGCCTGTGTCGACGGTATGAACCTTGCCACCCACTGGACTATGGGTACTGCCTATATGTTCCATGGCTATCCCGTGGAGGTCTGTGCCAAGACCGGTACCGCAGAGCACGGCTCCGGCGGTTCCGATAACGCATCCTTTGTCCTGTTCGCTCCCGCAGACGATCCCCAGATCGCCATTACCATCTATCTGGAAAAAGGCGGTCAGGGCGGTAACCTGGGTAAAATCGCAAAGAGCATCTTAGACAGCTATTTCTCCGAGACCGGCTCTGTTGACACCATCCCCGGCGAAAACCAAATCGGATAACATCTAATACTACTTTCTGATAGAAATGTTTGATTTCTATCAGAAAGAGCACCGCTAAGGCGTTGCGATTTTGCAATTTTTGATATAGAAAATTGCAAAATCCCGTCTCATGCAGTTCTTGACGCACCTACGGTGCTATAATACTGTTTCTTGATAAAATGGTTTGAAAACCATTTTATCAAGAATTAGTATAAAAACAGTTCCCCAAAGCGTAACAGAACGCTTTGGGGAACTGTTTTTGTCGCCCCGTCGGGCGAACGAGATACCATTGCAATGCAGACGATATGCGCCGGTGGGATTTACAGGGATCTTTTCATTTCCTGCAAGACCGCGTGGTAGGTTTGTTCCCGGTTGCTTTCGGTTAGAGGAAAGCACTTGGCTTTGGGGTGGTTGCGGATCCTTCGGAGAAACTCCGTATCCTTGTCCTTTACTGCGGCAATGACGGGGATGTCACCGTCTAAGAGGTGCAATATTCCGTCACAGAATGCAGGGGATGCAGATTCCATAAATCCGATCTCATCGAGTATAATCACCCCATCGGAAGGCACAGGCTCCCACAGGTGGGGAGCAAATCGGCAGAAGACCTCGGCATAGATCGTAGGTCTTCTGTCCTTGCAATGGCCTACCAAGTTTTCCCCGGACCGTCTCTCAGGTTGTCCCGCAGGATAGATATAGATGGGATGTCCCAAAGTCTCATCCCATTCATGCCTTTCTTTCCGGGTCACATAGCCGAAAACAGGTCGATCCAGTTCTTCTAAAACCCGACGGATCAGGGTGCTTTTTCCAACTCCGGGGGATGCTACGATCAAACAATGCACACTCATCCCTCCACAAAAGCACCGGCGGTGATCCGTTCATACTGCTCATTTGTCAGCTCGCAACCGTAAAACAGTCGGTAGTACTCCATAATCTCCTCACCCACATCATAGTCGCAATACTCCGGATACAGCACTGCCGTGAGCCAAATAAGCCCTGCATACCGCTGTACGGAGGGTGGCATGCTCATCCAGTTATCCGGCAAATCGGGGGCCTGTACATAATTCCCATCTGCGATCGCCCTCATTTGGTTCCAGGGGGAACGGTCTTCCACAGTGTCATAAATGCTGTCCGGTGCGAAGATCACAAATTCCGGATCCCACAGAGCGATCTGCTCCATGGTCACGGCGTTTCCGCTTCCCTTGCTGATGGGGTTATCCACCACCGCCACATTGTCCGTCAGCAGATCCATCAGCTCTGCGTGATAAGAGGTAGAGGCAATGACATTCAGCCCATCGGTGCCCAAAACGTAGAGAGCTTTCACCTTATTGTCCCCTACCTGCTCCATGACAGACAGGGTGCGGTCATAGACCTTCCGGCAGAACAGAGCCAGTTCCTCTGCCTTTTCCTCTCGCCCCAGAAGTGCCCCCAGCTTGCGGTATGTTTCCGGCATGGTCTCCAGAGAGGTTGACAGGAATACCGTGGGGATCAGAGTCTGTTTTTGCAGGTCGTCCATATCACGGGAGGTGGTGGACTTCTTTTCTCCGATATCAATAATCAGTTGGGGATCGGCCTTGGCCAGTTCTTCTATATTTAAGTCTCCCCCTGCATAGAGTCCACCGAAATCCGTTAGACCCAACAGTCTGCTGTCTATGATCCCCTCGGACTCTTTTCCGTAACCCGATGCCACACCTACGAACATCTCCGGCACAAGCGCCTGCAAAATGATCTGCGCCATGGCAGAGGAAGGCACAATTCGGCTGATCTCTGCCGGGAGTTCAACCGAGCGACCGGCGTCATCGGTAAAGCTGCGGCTCTGCCCCCCTTGGGGTGCCTGAGTCGTGGCGGTACCGCAGGCCGTCAGGGACAGCAGCAGGGATAGGGATAGTATCAGGGCAAGAAATTTTTTCATTTTAAGGTTCCTTTCGGGATGCACACGCGGAGGGCATCGTTTTTCATATCGCAGATCTCCACATCCACACCGTAGAGGTTGGAGATCAGTTCTTCCGTAAAAATCTCAGGGGGCGTGCCGTGGGCAAGGACAGTACCCTTATGAAGGGCAAGGATCTTGTGGGAATAGAGATAGGCCTGTTCCGGGTCATGGGTGGTCTGGATCACACAGTATCCCTGTGTGCACAGCTCCCTGACCCGTTCCATGACCATGATCCGATTGCCGAAATCCAAGCTGGCAGAGGGCTCATCCATGAGGAGGACTTTCGCCTTCTGCACCATGGCACGGGCAATGAGCACCAGTTGCCGTTCTCCCCCACTGAGGGTGCGGTAGCTACGGTCTGCCAGATGGAACAGACCCAATTTCTCCAGAGCATGGGTCACCATTTGGCGATGCTCCTTCTTAGGGGCGGAAAACAGCCCCGTTTGTGCTGTGGTTCCCATTAACACCATATCAAATACACTGTAATGAAACACCGGGTCATGGGATTGGGGAATGTATGCCACTTTACGAGCAAGGGTACCGGGGCTCAGGTTGGCAATATTCTCCCCTTCTACAAGGATCTGCCCCTCGCAAGGGGTCAGGAGTCCCAGAATACAGCGAAACAATGTACTTTTCCCCACACCGTTGGGGCCAAGGACAGAGAGAAGCTCTCCCTCCCGGGCAGTGAAGGACACATCCCGGAGCACCGGGGTGGTTCCGTAGGAAAAGTTCAGATTTTTTACTTCCAACATCAGTGTCTCTCACCGTCCTTTGTAATGAGATACAGGAAGAAGGGCGCCCCAAGGAACCCGGTCAAGATGCCGATGGGGATCTCCGTTGCCAGGAGATTGCGGGAAATATCGTCCACCAGCAGGAGGAAAATGCCCCCAAGGAGGACAGATGCCGGCAGAAGTCGGGAGAATTTTTCTCCCACGATTTTTCTGCACAGGTGAGGAACCACAAGCCCCACCCAACCGATCACACCGCTGACCGCTACGGAAGCCGCCGTTAAGAGGGTGGCGCACAGGATCACCGTAAGGCGGAGCCGTCCGCTGTTTACGCCCATGGTGCGGGCTTCCTCATCACCCATAGTCAGCACGTGGATCCGCCACCGCAGTAGGAACATAGGAACGAGACCCAACGTCATAGGGATCAGGGCAAAGAGCAGATCCCCGGTCGTAGCCCCGTTGAGACTGCCTAAGAGCCAGTAGGTAATGGCAGGGAGTTGGTCTGCAGGATCAGCCACCAATTTAATAAATGACGTGCCGGAGGACACCAAGGAGCTGACCATGATCCCTGCCAGGATCAGACCAACCACCCGTTTGCCACGGGTACGGCTTCCGACCAGAATGACTATCCCTACCGTCAGGAGACTGCACACAAAGGCAAGAACCATGACCATGGTAGAGCCCAAGCCCAACAACAGCCCCAGAGCCGCACCGAAGGCCGCACCACCGGAGGCTCCCAGCAGATCCGGCGCCGCCATGGGATTCTGGAATACCGACTGATAGCCGGCGCCTGCGGCAGACAGACTACAGCCTATCAGTACCGCAAGGAGCACACGGGGCAGACGGTGCTGTAGGAGGAGCGCCTCCTGCACCGGTGTCCAGAACACCTCAATCCTGCCCACCTTCGACCACAGGATCCCGAAGAGCTCCTTTCCTCCGATGGGATACCGTCCCAAACAGACAGACAAGATCACAGTAAGGAGCAATCCGCCCCCCAGGAGCCAAAATATGAGAGATTGGTGTTTGTTCCCTTTGCCCATAAGATACCACCTTGCAAATAAAAATCGTCCCCTCACCCACAGTGAAGAGACGATAAAAATCCCATAGGAAAGCACGCACAAACAAGACAGCAAGACAGGGGGCCGGCTCTCTGTCTTGACAAAGGAAAGTACACAGGACAGGACACAGAACCGTCCCCTGTCCCGCAGGTATGTGCTCTCCATCCTCTTTTCACAATGGAAGGCCGCCCTGTTTCCGGGACGACCCCGGTCGGTACCCCATAGATCACTCCTTAGGAAGCACGACTCGAAGACGGTTATATGTAGTTAAGAATAACGCTATTTGTATTCTATCCCAAAAATCCCCACCTGTCAAGGATAATTTCCCCAAACCACAACTGCTGTTAAACCGCCCAAACCAATGCCTTTGATTGTTTCTGCGCCATGGACTTGCAAAAGTGATTGCAAATTGCGGTCAAATTCGTAAGGGAAATACTCACCCATAATGTTATCATCTTCAAGAAGCAATACGTTATTTCGGAAAAACATCTTCCCACTACCGCAAGGCAGGGGAAGATGTTTTTCTAACATTTCTTACTTTTTCCGCTTTTTCAGGTATTGCTCCGCACGAGCCATTTGGGCAGGGGTGGGCTGTTTGGGTGCGGGTTTTCCCTTTGGTATGGGCTTTACGTCCTTTTTCCCCTTGGTGGGAGCTTTAGCCTGCTTTGCAGGTTTGGCGGGTTTCGTCACCTTGGGCTCTTTGGCTGTCTTTTCCGCCGGTTTTGCGATCACTTCGCCCTTTCGGGGACGAATGAGGCACTTCTTGTCATAGCCGATGAGATCGGTGCGACCTGCCTTTTCCAGTGCCTCCCGAACCAGATAGTAGTTCTTGGGATTGCGGAACTGGATCAGCGCCCGCTGCATGGCCTTCTCATGGGGATCCGTGGGAACATAGACCTTCTCCATAGTCCGAGGATCCAGACCCGTATAATACATGACCGTAGACAGAGTAGAGGGTGTGGGATAGAAGTCCTGTACCTGCTCCGGCATGTGTCCGATATCACGGATATACTCTGCCAACTCAATAGCCGCCTTCAGGTCGGAGCCGGGGTGAGAGCTCATGAGGTAGGGAACTAAGAACTGGTTTTTCCCCAACTGCTTATTAAACTTCTCATACTTGTGGCAGAAACTCTGATAGACCTGCTTCTGAGGCTTGCCCATATACTTTAGCACCTGATCCGATACATGCTCCGGTGCTACCTTTAACTGCCCGGATACATGGTGCTCTACCAGCTCCTTAAAGAAGGTAGTGTCGGGATCCGCTACCAAGTAGTCAAAGCGGATACCACTGCGGACGAAGACCTTCTTTACCCCGGGGATCTCCCGGAGACGGCGGAGCAGGTTTACATAATCCCGATGGTCCACCCGCATGTTCTTGCAGGGTGTGGGGAAGAGACACTGCCGTTTCTGACAGGTGCCTTGGGTCATCTGCTTATCGCAGGCGGGGGCGCGGAAATTTGCCGTAGGGCCACCCACATCATGGATATAGCCCTTGAATTCCGGATTTTTCACCATTTTCTCTGCCTCTGCCACAATGGAATCGTGGCTACGGCTCTGGATGATCCGTCCCTGATGGAAGGTCAGGGCGCAGAAGGAGCAAGCACCGAAACAGCCACGGCAGGACACCAGGGAGAACTGTACCTCTGCTATGGCAGGGATCCCCTTGTCATAAGAGGGATGGAAGGTGTTCTCATAAGGCAGGGCGTAGATCTCGTCCATTTCCTCTGTGGTCAGAGGTCTCTGGGGAGGATTCTGCACCACGAATTCTTTGCCATAGGGCTCAACGAGCCGTTTGGCGGCAAAGGGATCGGTGTTACAGTACTGGGTATAGAAGCTCTTGGCATAGCTCTTTTTCTCCCTGCACAGTTCCTCGTAGGAAGGGAGCAGGATGGCCTCTTCCTCATCAAGCTCCGCAGTGCGGTACACGGTACCTTCGATATGGTGGATGTACTGTACCTCCCAGCCCTCTCGGAGGGCATTGGCAACTTCTACAATGGCTCTCTCCCCCATGCCGTAGAGCAGGAGATCTGCCTGAGAATCCAAGAGGATGGAACGCTTCATTTTCTCGGACCAGTAGTCATAGTGGGCAAGACGACGGAGACTTGCCTCAATGCCACCGATGATCACAGGGATCTTGGGGTGGGTCTGACGGATCAGGTTGCAGTAGACGATGGTGGCGTAGTCCGGGCGCTTGCCGATCTCGCCGCCGTTGGTGTAAGCATCGGTCTTTCTGCGGTGTTTGGTGACGGAATAGTGGTTGACCATAGAGTCCATATTGCCACCGCTGACCAAATAGCCCAGTTTCGGTGTGCCGAAAATATTGATGGAATCGGGATCCTTCCAATCGGGTTGGGGACAGATGGCTACCTTGTAGCCCTCCTTTTCCAGCACACGGCTGATAATGGCAGGGCCGAAAGAGGGGTGATCCACATAGGCGTCCCCCGTAACATAGACAAAGTCAGGCTGATCCCAGCCCCTTGCCTCCATATCTGCCCTTGTAATGGGTAAAAAGCTCATTTATTTGACCCCCGTTGAGCCGAAGCCACCCAGACCTCTTTGGGTCTCGGACAGATCCTCGGCCTCTACAAAATTTGCGGTATAGTACGGTGTAATGATCATCTGTGCGATCCGATCCCCGGGCTCGATGGTCTGGGGCTCAGAGCTGTGGTTCCGCAGAGGAACAAAGAATTCCCCACGATAGTCCGAGTCCACCACGCCCACCTTGTTGGCAGGTGCCAGCCCCCGTTTGGAAGCCAGACCGCTACGGGCATATACCAGCCCCGCATAACCGTCGGGAAGCTCCATGGCAATGCCAATAGAGATCATCTCAGTCTCCCCGGGGAGGATAGTCAGGGGCCCCTCCAAACAGGCACACAGATCCGCCCCTGCGGAAAATTCCGTGCCGTATTTGGGCAATTTTGCATGGGGATATAATTTTTTCACTTTTACAGTATTCATGGTGCTTTCCTCTCTATTATCATACTATTATTCCATGAAAAGCAAATCACTTTTAATAAGCTGAGGGGAGTCGAACCCCGACAGGTTTTCACCGGAGCTTTTCCGCCATGGCATCGTCATCGTCCTCGGAAATACCGACGGGTATTCCCATGGGACGCTTCCTTGCTCCGACAGAAAATATCTCCGTGAAAACTGCGAAGTACCTCTCAGCTTAAGCAACGATTGACAAATTCGGCGATCATAGCTTCGTAATTCTCCCGATCTGCCAGATAGCTAAAGCCGTGACCTGCCCCGGGCACGATCAGCAGGGTCTTGTCGGGACTGCCGCATGCCTCATATGCCTTCCGGGTCATATAGGCGGGAACAAAATCATCTGCCTCACCGTGAGCCAGGAACACAGGGAGCTTCAGATCCTTTACCGCCCGGACGGTGGAATATTCGCTGAAGCCGAAGCCTGCAAAGATCCGTGCATAGGCTCCCATAACCGGCACGATCAGCCGGGCAGGGAGACCTCTCCCCCGCACCACCGAGGAGATAATTGCCTTGGGCGAATCAAAACCGCAATCTGCTATGATCCCCCGCACATTGGCGCAGTAGGGCTCCCCTGCAGACATCAGAACCGTGGTGGCGCCCATGGAGATCGCTGTGATCACAATGGGGGCTTCCTTCACGAATCGGCCACTGTGCCACCGAACCGAGCTATGGACGTCGCATCTCGCCCGAACGCCGAAGGTGATAAATCTGCCCTCACTGCTCCCTTG
>JAZREB010000204.1:0-2460 GCA_045660585.1 Faecousia sp.
GTATTACGATATTTTTCTGTCCTGGCTCAGGTTGAACATTACACCCTGGCCGCCGCCCGTTTGGGGATCTCCCAGCCCTCTCTCAGCAGTGCCATCCATAACTTAGAGCTGGAATTGGGTGGGATCAAGCTCTTTGAAAAATCCGGCAGAAACATCCGCCTGACGGAAGAGGGGCGTTTCTACCGTGAAAAGGTAGATGCCGCCCTGAATGAGCTCCATGCCGCCGCCACGGTTCTCAAGGAGAGCCGTCTCAGTGCCCCCGTTGTCATCCGTTTGGGCTATGTTTCCGGCTCCCTCGCCGGCACTGCCGCCAAGGAGATCGCCACCTATGCCAAGCGGAATAACCGTATTCGTTTCCGCATTACGGAGAGCTCTGCGGAAAATCTCATGGATATGGTCAGACAGGAAGAGCTGGACATGGCTCTGGTAGATCTCACTGACCGTGACCGCAGTCTCCATTTCCGCAAGCTGAAGGAGCAGAATTTCTATGTAGCGCTCCCTGCTGAGCATCCTCTGGCCTGTCGGGAAGAGATCGAGCCCCAGGATATCATGCAAGAGCCTCAGATCGTCTTTAACTACGACATGAGCAGTAGCTTCCAAGAATGGGCCAGCGGTACCCTGTCCGACGAAAATGTGATCTGCACCGTCGATACGGTGCAAGCCGCCTTGGATCTCATCGAGACCGGCGTGGGCTATGCCTTCATCCCCGCCTCCTGCAAGCAGGAAGGACGGAATATTTCCTACATTGCCCTAAAGAACTGGCACCAGGCTCTGTATATGTGCATCCTCTACGATAAGTGGCTGGAGCCTCCCGTATGGGACTTTGTAGAGCTGTTGGTCAGAAGTATGCGTGACAGCCAATAATTTGGCTCATTCAAAGAGTTGTCCTTCTTCTTTTAGCTTTTTTCTCTTTTGTTTGGCAAATTGGAATTTGTTCAATTACTCTATACTTTTTGTGGCAAATCCATTATATCCTTCAAAAAACAATTCTTTTAATCGTTCATTGCCCCCCTGTTGCCATTCTCGTCCTAAATAAATCATTCCACACATAGCAGCATATTTATCATAATAGTTTCCATGATTTGATTCATAGATATATTGTGCTTGCTCTTCGGTATTTTTTTCTTGAATAGCATTTTTCATTTTCATAACAGAAGCATTATAAACTTCTGTTAGTTTCTCACCATTCCATAAAACTTTATCTATTTCTTGTTGATTGTACGACACAAGATGCGCAAATCCTTCATTAAATGTAATTGCATCAAGCTGTTCCATATAAATTCCCTGAGTTTCTTTTAATTCAATATCTGAGAAACGATTCGCTATCATTACATGAAACAATTCATGGGTTAAAAGATTTTGGATTGCTTCAGACAAACAAACCTTTCCAACATATTTTTCCCAACATAAGAGGTCAAAAATCATATGATATTTTCCATCTGGAGCTTGTTTTACCAATGCATCATTTGGTTCTGGGTAGCCTACAATTAAATCTAATGTAGTATTATCTATAAATTCACGCCAGTCATCAAATAATATATCCCATATTTTTGAATTGCATGGAGTAAAATTTCTGCAAGATAAGATAATTTCCTTTTTTATATCGGCAACTACTTCTCGTTTAGTTGCACTTTCTGGTGGTAATTGAAAAATACTTTTTTGACCTTGTTCTGTTATAAAATTATATAACCATAAAGATTCATAATTTTTTACATCTCTTGAATCCAAATAAGAATCCACAATTGTTGTATCTATTTTCATATAATTTTCTCCGTTAAATTCAAGTTTGCCTAACTGATTATACCATAATTTGTTGTTGTTTTCAATGATATATCGCTGACGCGATATGATATACGGCGTTGCCGTATGATATACTTGCTTCGCAAGCATGATATAATATCCGTTCCTTCATACGCGAAGCGTATATCATCGCACGATAGTGCGATATCATATCGAAGATATATCACCCGTTCCGCAAGGAACGGATATCATTGGTGCTTGGTGATCCACTGTTTTGACCACGAAAACAAAACTTGTGAGGCTTCTTCAAAATCGGTTGTTATGCCGTTCTTGTAATTAACAAATGTTTCGATAATGGCTTGCTCATTGGGCGAAACAATAGGTAGTAAATCCTTTTGATGTTTTATATATTTCCTTGTCCGCTTAAAAGCAATTGCCTGAACAACGAAAGTGGCGGATTTATACAGTCCACACAAAATATCCGCACTCTTTTCGTGGAGCATATTATGAACGCATCCGTGGTATATGTTGCAGGTGCCGATTTTAATTGCTCGATCCACGGCAGTTTCATCCACAAGCGCTAATACCTCGTCAAGACTCCCTTTGATCGGTGTAGTATCATAACAAAATTGGAACAGATCGGATGGCTCCCAATGTAAAATCTCATCCTTACCTGAAAGAAAACCGCAAATCAGTTCCCGGTTGGGGAGAGTATCCAAC
>JAZREB010000205.1:0-1681 GCA_045660585.1 Faecousia sp.
GACTCTTCGGTGCAATCCGGAACGCAACCATTGAAAACCTAGGCATCGAAAGTGGCATCGTAACCGGCTATACCCGTTCTGCCGCCATTGCCGCCTATGTCCACGAAGGAAGCACCATCCGCAACTGCTACACAAAAGCAACGGTTTTCGCCAATTCTGACGTCGGATCTATTGTCGGTACCGTAGGCGGTCAGAATGTACTGATAGAAAATTGCTATAACACCGGCGTGGTATTCGCCAAAGCCCGTACCGGCACCGGGGCGGGTCTGATTGGTTACGCCACAAATTCTGCCCATAATCTTACCGTACGCAATTGCTACAATGTAGGCAATTACTTCGGAATCATTGCCAGAGTTGGTGACAGTGCAACCAATGTTTTAGTAGAAAACAGCTACAGCGTAGGAACGGTAGCCCTCCACCGCCTATGGACTTCCCCCAATTATGCAGATGCCAAGCAGATCAGCGCAGATGCCCTAAAGGGCTATGCCACGGTTCTCGGTTCTGCCTACGAAACCGATACACAAACCAAGAACGGTGGCTACCCCGTTCTCGCGTGGGAAAATGCCCCGAAGGTCACAGAACCCATTTTGGATCCCGACCTAAAAATGGGTCATACCCTTAATTTAGCAAGCGATATTTCCGTGAATCTGGTTGTTTCCAAATCTCTCCTCAAGGACTACGACTTAGAAACCGTCTGCATCATTGCACAAACCGAAACACAGCAAGGGGTAACATCTGTGACACTCCGTCCTGTAGAGCAGGGAAATTACTACTATTTCACTCTAAGCGGTCTCACTGCGGTCAACATGAATGACCCCATCCGTTCCGTACTCTACGGTAGCAAGCATGGGCAGGAATATTATTCTGCTGCAGACAATTACAGCATTGCAGACTATGCCTATTCCCAGATGAATAAGACCGCTGTCCCCGATAAGCTGAAAGTCCTCTGCGCAGACCTCCTGCGCTATGGTGCAAAAGCACAGATTTTCAAGAACTACCGTGTAGACGAGCTTGCGGATAGCAATATGACCCATACCCACAGGGCATACCTGTCCGATTTAAATGGGATCACATTCGGCAACACCAACAAGACTCTGGATGATTTGGAAAATGCATCTGTAAATTGGGTTGGAAAGTCCCTGAGCTTAGACTCCAACGTGTGCCTGAAATTTATCCTCTCCATGGGCAGTTATGCCGGGGATGTATCCGATCTGCATCTCCGTGTCAGCTACACCGATACCTACGGCGTAACCAAGGAACTGGTTCTCACAGATGCAGAGCTGTATAACGCAAAATTGGGCTACTATGCATTCACTTTAGATGCTATGTTAGCCGCAGAGCTCCGCTCTGTAGTCTCTGTACAGGTCTATTCCGGAAATACCCCCGTATCCTGTACCCTACAGTACAGCGCCGACACCTACGGCAACAACAAAACAGGCACTCTGTTAGAACTGTGCAAAGCCCTCTTTGCCTACAGTGACAGCGCAAAATCCTACTTTGTCGGCTAATCCAAAAGACCCTGTTGAGGAAGAAAAATCTTGCCCAACAGGGTCTTCTCACAGCTTCAAATTCCCGTTTAGCGCACCGTTGGTGCGAATGATATATCTACGATATGATATACCCCACGGCTGTGGGGCATGATATACCTACGGTATGATATACCTCGCCAAGGCGAGGCATG
>JAZREB010000206.1:0-11147 GCA_045660585.1 Faecousia sp.
ATGGGTCAGAATATCGGCACCTGCGTAACGGCTCTGATCTCTTCTATCGGTGTTTCCAAGAACGCCAAGAAGGTTTCCGTTGTACATATCTCCTTTAACCTCATCGGCACCACGGTTTGCTTGATCCTGTTCTTTGGTGCAAATGCGATCTTTGGCCTGCCCTTTATGAATCAGCCTATTGATGCATTCGGCATTGCTCTGTGCCACACCATCTTTAACATTGTTACTACTGTTATGCTCTGCCCCTTCTGCAATCTGCTGGAAAAGATCGCCAACAAGGTTATCCAATCCGACGACACCAAGGAGGAAGAGAAGGTTGCATTCCTGGATGCTCGTCTGCTGAAGACCCCCTCTTTTGCTGTTGCCGAGGCTAACAACATGACCGCCAAAATGGCACAGACCGCATCCGATTCCATCGTTGCCGCACTGGATCTCATCGACACCTACACCGATAAGGCTATGGAGTCTGTGGTGAAGCAGGAAGACGATCTGGATAAGTACGAGGATAAGCTGGGCTCCTTCCTGGCACAGCTCTCCGGTAGTGATCTGTCCGAGAACGACACTCGCGAGATTTCCAAGCTCCTGCACACCATTGGCGACTTTGAGCGTCTGGGTGACCACTCTGTTCAGGTCGGTAAGTGCGCTCAGGAGATTTACGAAAAGAAGATCACCTTCTCCGAGAATGCCGTCAAGGAGATCAACACCATGGTCGCCGCCATTCGCGAGATCGTGGATATGACTTCCAGAGCCTTTGTGGAGCATGATCTGGAACTGGCTCGCCGTGTTGAGCCTCTGGAGCAGGTCGTGGACGTTCTTGCCGCCCGTTCCAAGAAGAACCACATCGAGCGTGTCCAGAACGGCAAGTGCACCATCCAGATGGGCTTCGTCCTGTCTGATCTGCTGGCCAACTTCAAGCGTATCTCCGACCACTGCTCCAACATCGCTGTTGCGGTGATCGAGAGTGAGCAGGGTAGCTTCGATTCCCACCAGTACCTCCACGAGGTCAAGGAAAGCGGCACCCACAACTTTGCACAGTACCACAAGGAATACTGCGAAAAGTACGGCGTATAATTTACAAAAAATTCCTCCCTTGGATCAATCCCGAGGGAGGAATTTTTGCAAATAAAATTTCAGTTTATCGTTCTGTTTGCATTTTTGATTTTCGAGAAAATGACCATAAGAAACACCGCACCATTCGTAGGGCAAGCTGCCTTCAGCTTGCCGTCCGCGAAGCGGCAGACGGTGAAAACTACCGAATTATAAATGGTTGGTAGCTGTTTAAATCTGTCATTTCCCGCACAATTCGTATTATCGTAGCATTTTTGGTATTGGCGGTTCCTGCACCGGCAAGCTGAGGGCAGCTTGCCCTACAGAGAAACTTTTGTCGATTTTATGATACCGTGAGCGAAAAAGATGGTGCCATTACCGCAACATAAACAGTTCGATAAACGGGAATTGGTGCATTGGGAGCATTAGGACCGGGTGGTTAGGTAGGACTCGGCGGCTTGGGCTGCGGTGGCGCCGTCAGCGGTGGCGGTGACTACCTGGCGCAGGGGCTTTTGTCGCAGGTCTCCTGCGGCAAAAACGCCGGGGATGTTGGTGAGGGTATCTTCTCCTGCTAAAATAAAGCCTTGATCATCCATGGCAACTTGACCTTGGAACAGTTGGGTGTTGGGGCTCTGCCCGATACTGACAAAGAGTCCGTCACAGGGGAGCTCTTCTTCCGCCCCGGTTACGACGTTCTGCAAGAGAACCCCGTGGAGGCGAGTGTCATGGAGCAGTTTTACTACCCGGGAATTCAGGCGGAGTTCTACACCTTCTCCCATAGAGGTCTGCTCGGCTTTTCCTGCTCGCAAGGTATCACGGCGGTGTACCAAGATGACCTTTTTGCTCAGACGGGACAGAACACGGGCGGCGGCTACGGCGGTATTTCCTCCGCCTACGACCACTACGGTTTTTCCGCGGTAGAACATGGCATCACAGGTGGCACAGTAGTGGACTCCGCGACCTGTGAAGGTCTCTTCTTCTGCAATGCCGAGGGCTCTGTGATGGGTGCCGGTGGCGAGGATCACGGCGTCTGCGGTATAGGTGCCGCTGTCGGTGCAGATGGTCTTTACTTCCCCCTGCAGTTCTACAGACAGGACTTCTGACAGGAGAGTTTTTGCTCCTGCTAAATCGGCGCCTTCTTTCATACTCTGTCCCAAAGTAAAACCGTCAATACCTCGGGGATATCCGGGGTAATTGTCGATCTGATCAGTCAGGGACATCTGTCCACCAATACTCATGCGCTCTAACAGGAGGGTGGACAGTCCTGCACGGGCGGCATACATAGCGGCAGTGTACCCTGCGGGTCCACCGCCAATGATCAGTACCTGATAATGTGTATTCATAGGGATACCTCCATCAGTTGTTAGTATGAGAAAGTAGCCATTCAAAAATGACTACTTTCTCAGAAAAATTATAAATTAGCCTTCTGCCTCGGCGGCATTGGCGGTTGCTACGTCGAAAATACGGATGAGGGTATAGTCGACGGAAATGGGATATGCCTGCTGAGCGGCGGCCATGAATTCTTCCAGCTTTTCGTATACCAGCTCTTCTGCGGCGGCATCGTACCATGCGCGGGTCTCGGTCTGACCTACGAAGTACATGATATGATAACCGTAAGAGGTCTTAACAATACCATGATCGCCAACCTGACGCTCTGCATCGAAGCACCAGTCGTTAAACTCGGTGACCATGTCTCCGGGGGCAACTTCTTCGTACAGACCGCCGGTCTCTGCGGAGCCGGGATCCATGGTGTTATCTGTTGCCAGAGTGGCGAAGGACTCCTCGGTGGGATCCAAGAGCCACTGATCGTACAGTGCCTGTGCCTGTGCTTCGGCGGCGGCCCAGGTTTCGTCGGTCCAAGTGTCCTGTTCTCCTTCGGGCTGGATCAGGATGTGGCGGACGTTAATGTTATTTACCTGGATCTTACCCTGGTTTTCAAAGGTTTCCTTGTTCTCTGCGTAGTAGGCAAGGATGTCCTTTTCTGTCAGGGCGGCATTCAGCTCGGTCTGCTTGGCCTGATAGCAGGTTGCGGCCAGGAGATACATGGTGTAATATTCTTGATAGCTCTTTGCATCGGTGCCGTCGCCAAAGTAGTACTGAATATAGCTGTCTGCATCGGTAAAGCCCTGAGAGGTGTACTCGGTGGCAAAATTGCCCTCGGGAAGGAGAATGTCATCCAGAGAGGCCTGATCCTCTGCACTGAGGGAGATGCCATCGACACTGGCCTGCTGAGCCAGAGCGTAGTTCCGTGCCAGACCCTGTACAGCAAATTCCAGGAAATACTGTTCCCAAGTCTTGCCCTCGTCGATCTCCTGAGCCCACAGGGGTAAGGTGGTGTCCATGCCCATCATGGAGGCATAGGAGCCGTAGCTACCCATGAAATTGAGGTACTCGGTCCAGTAGGCTACCTGGAGGTGGCGGTTTTCAAAAATAGCTTCCTGATTCTCGCCTGCAACAGCGATGACAGCGGTCATGTCGCTATCGTCGGGAGAAGCGGAGGTGACGGTGTAGTGGTTGTTAGCCTTTACGTCGTTTTTGCCGTAGCCGGGGGTGCCCAGGATCTCCATGGCAGGGAGCTCTACGGAAACGGCGGTATCGGATTCGCTTTCGGTGGGGGC
Organism: Faecousia sp.; assembly: GCA_045660585.1. Taxonomy (GTDB): domain Bacteria; phylum Bacillota; class Clostridia; order Oscillospirales; family Oscillospiraceae; genus JAZOXB01. The sequence goes on from JAZREB010000206.1 coordinate 3,666, forward strand.
GGTGTCGGCAGTGGTTTCAGTGGTGCCGGAGCCACAACCTACAAGGAGGGCGAGCAGCATAAAGATGGCCAGTAATTTTTTCATGGGGGTATTTCCTTTCAAATATAATCAACTCACATAGTTTATCACAGAATTCTCCGAAATTCAAGAGGCATTCCGTACAGATGTGAATCCGGTGACAGTACCTGTGATGATGAAGGTAGTGCCCCCAAATTGGGTGTTGGGACGGAGGGCAGAATTTTCTGCCTTCTCGGCGGTCAGGGGCTCCGATGTCAGGGTGCCGTCAGAATTGGTTCCGGCAGAAGAGGGGGCGTCGTTTCCAAGGAGGGAGGACAGCGTTTCTTCTGCAACGGTGGGAGGGCCACCGAAGGGGGAGTCTTCGTAAGTATCGGCCTCGGTGGAGGCAGTAGTCTCCGGGGTGTTGGTACTACCCATGGGCTCCAGGGGGATGGTAAACAGCGTAGGCTCAGGAATGTAACCGAGATCGGGATTATCTGTTTCTACACGGGTTTTCCCGTGACACTGGAGTTCTCCGTTAACAGACAGTGTATAGGGAAGATCTGCTTCTAATTTTACAGAGCTGAGGGACAGACGGGAAAAGGACTCTTCTGCGGTGAAGGACAGGATCTCTTCTTCCTCTAACAGGAGGGTAATGGTGCTACCCTCGGTCACAGGGGTCTCAAATTGTAGATCCATGGTGTAGTCGGAGCCTTCCTGGGTGTAGTAGGCGGTGGAACTGTCGTAACGGATCTTGGGTGAACCGGAAGCACCACATCCGAAACACAGGAGGCATACAGCGACCATAAGCAGGAGTGCTGTGAATCGTTTCATAGTGTTTTCTCTCTTTCTTGGACTCCTTTTGGGAGCATATTCTGTTTAACAGCCATATTCTACTCGGAAAGGGTAGAAAAGTGGTGTAGAAATTGTGAACAATCTTGACTTTTTGCGGATTTTTTCCTAAAATATACAGAGAACAAAGGAAAAGAGGGAAATTATGATCAGACATATTGTTATGTGGAAATTCAGAGAAGATGCAGACCCTACGGAATTCCTTACGGGGCTGGCCGCACTAAAGGGTGTAATTCCCCAGATTTGCCATATGGAGATCCACCGCAGTGCAGTGGAGGGAGCGGCCTACGATGCAGTTCTGATTTCCGATTTCCAAACCTTAGAGGATGTGGAAACCTATAAAAAAGATCCCCGTCATGTGGCGGTATCCCAATTGTGCAAATCCATCCGCACTGCTCGCAGTGCCATTGACTTCGAGATCTGAACGATGAAGCAATGGTGCGTGTACATCCTGCGCTGTAAGGACGGCACTCTCTATACCGGCAGTACCGATGATTTCCCCAAACGGCTGGAAGCCCACCGCCAGGGCAAAGGGGCAAAGTACACCCGTGGCAGAGCACCCTTGGAGCCGGTGTATTTGGAAGAATGTCCCCATAAATCTGCCGCTCTGAAACGGGAATATGCCATAAAACAGCTCTCACGGGAGAATAAGCTGGCATTGATCGCTGCCGCAGGAGACATCCCGGGGGATTTGGAGCCACAGACATAGCCGGAGGAAGAGGAAAAATAAAGAAAGATAGGAAAATATTAATAATAATTCTTATTTTTATCTTGATTTTTCTAATTTGGTATGATATACTAATGTCCGTAGACAGGGGACATGGTTCCGAAATCGGAAATTCCCCCGGATTTTTATAACAAGGAGTGGGTATCATGTATATTACCGATGATATTTTTTATATTGGTGTCAACGACCATAAAGTAGACCTGTTTGAGGGTCAGTACAGAGTTCCCAATGGTATGGCCTATAATTCCTATGTGATCCGCGACGAGAAGATCGCTGTTCTGGACACTGTGGATCAGGGCTTTGGGGAACAGTGGCTGGAGCATTTGTCCCGTGTACTGGACGGCAGAGAGCCGGACTATCTGGTGATCCATCATATGGAGCCGGATCATGCCGGAAATATCGGCCTTTTTGCAAAGACCTATCCCAATGCCACCATCGTTTCCAACAGCAAGGCCTTTGTTATGATGGACAATTTCTTCCCCGGGGAGCTGACCGGTGAGAGACTGACGGTGCAGGAGGGAAGTACCCTGTCCCTGGGCAAGCACACACTGGCCTTTGTCTCTGCACCCATGGTTCACTGGCCCGAGGTTATGGTCAGCTATGAGACTACGGAAAAGATCCTGTTCTCTGCCGATGCCTTCGGTAAATTCGGGGCACTGGATGTAGAGGAGCCCTGGGATGACGAGGCTCGCCGTTACTATATCGGCATTGTGGGCAAGTATGGCCCCCAGGCCATGGCCCTGCTGAAAAAGGCTGCGGATTTGGACATTTCCATGATCTGTGCTACCCATGGTCCCGTCTTGAAGGAGAACCTGGGACATTACATCGGCAAGTATCTCACATGGGCATCCTACGCTGTAGAGGATGAGGGCGTTGTGATCGCCTATAGCTCTATTTACGGCAACACCAAGAAAGCCGCCCTGCTGTTGGAGGAAAAACTCCGCGCCAAGGGTGCTACCGTGGTTTCCTATGATCTGGCACGGGATGACATGGCACAGGCTGTGGCAGAGGCCTTCCGCTACAGCAAGCTGGTTCTGGCGGCACCTACCTATAACGGAGAGGTATTCCCCCATATGCGTACGTACCTGTCTGCTCTGGTGGAACGGAATTTCCGCAACCGTACCGTAGGTCTTGTGGAAAACGGATCCTGGGCTCCCCGTTCTGCCAAGGTCATGCAGGAACTGCTGGAAAAGGCCAAGGATCTGACCTATTGCAACACTGTAGTTACTGTCCGTTCTGCCCTCAATGAGGGAAGCATCGCCCAAATCGAGGCTCTTGCAGAAGAACTTGTTGCCAAATAATTCTATCAATAACCTCAAAAAGGAGAAACCATATGATTTGCTACCATCACGATCACACCCATGGTCACAGCCATGACCATTCCCACGACCACGATCATCACCATCATGACCATGATCACGGCCACTCCCACTGCCATGAGGGCGGATGCGGAAGCTGTACTGCCTGCGATCCCATGCAGGAGACTCTGGCTCTCATGGACTATATGGTCAAGCATAATACCGCCCACGCAAACGAGCTGGCTCAGCTTTCCAAGAAGTTAGAGGAACTGGGCAACGCTTCCGCCGCACAGCAGGTCATGGCCGCTGTCAGCGAATTTGAAAAGGGCAATCTCCGTCTGGCCACTGTGTTGGCTTCCCTGAAGTAAGGAGGAACGTCTATGTGCCTTTCTACCGTTTACCGTGACAAGGTCTCTGCCGAGGCGGTTGTCCTGTCCAATGTGACCCGTATTGAGTGCAAGGAGGACATGGTGATCCTCACAGACCTGCTGGAACGACAGGTTGCTATCCATGGCACTCTGGTCATGGCCAACCTCATTGACGGTGTTGCCATCGTCCACGAAAATTAAAAATCAGGCCTGCATTTCCCGACGGAAGTGCAGGCCTAATTTTACGTCCCGAGGGGCACACATTCACCCTCCACCCATGTGGAGGATTTCAAGCCCCGGGTATTTCACATCTCGCAGAGATATTTCATTCGGTCGGAATTTCACTTCGCCCCAACGGGGAGACAACCTATGGTTAGAAGAAAAACTTCCGTTCCAGGGCTTCTCGGGCGGGGCGGCAGATGGCGACAAAAATCAGCACACAGCCCAGACCGGTCAGGGACACCAGGGGATAGATGGACCAGCCGATAAAGGTAGCGGAAAAGGTAAGGGTCAGCAAATATTCCAGCAACAGCATAAATCCACCCAACAGGATAAAAGCTCCACCGAAAATATACAGCCGTCCCCTTTTCAGGTAGCGAACCAGGGTGACAACGGCGCAGGTCAGCAGACACAGACCCCCTACCACAGGCAGGGCGAAGGAAAGATACCACTGTCCGTGAGTTACTAAATTGATATACAGCAGGTATACGCCGGCGGCTACGAAGCTACAGGGAACAAAAATAACGGGATTGGGCTTGCGAAACCACAGGGGAAGCGCCAGGGAGACATAGCACAGGAGCAGGGCTCCTGCCACATAGCCGAACCAATCCAGGGTTTGATTCAGTTGCAGATCCGCAACCAAACAGACTCCCAGGACCATGGCAAGGAGGAACAGGATCGTTCCGCTTAATACTCTGTAACCACTCTTCCTCTTTGGGAGCTTGTTTTTGGGATACAGGGGCGGGACCTGTGTAGGGGGAAAATCCGGGTGGCAAACCACGGTGTTGCACAGGGGACATTTCCGTTCCGTTTCTTCTAACTTCACGCCACATTTGATACAATACATTCTTTTTCACCTCTCGTTTCGGTTACTTTCCACCGTGGCGGGCAGACCTACCTCTTGCAGGACGGCATAAAAGTGCCGTTCCAGATCCCCTTCCAGGGTGTCACGTATAAAATTCAGATAAACAGTATCTCCATAAGACAGCATACCGCAATTATAGGGTGCGGCGGCCTGGACCCCAAGAATGAAATCAAACCGTCGGATATAGGGCTCCATTTCCTTGGGAATTCGGATCTGTCCGATGTTGGAAAGAGCCAGACAGGACTTCCGCTCTCCAACGCTGTCAAAGATGGCCTTCATGACCGCATTCTTAATGAGCAAAGGAACCGGTCGCAGGAGGGGATTCTTTTCATCCTTTACATTGGTGGCGATGACACGGCTCATATGTTTGGGGGTGATTTCCGCACCCATTTTGTGCTTAACTACAGCGCAGATCTCCTCCAAGGTATAGTCTCCTAATCGGGGATCGATCTCCGGCACCGTGTACATGGCGAAATTTCGCAGAGTTTTGCTGGGGAAGAGATTCCGCAAATTAACAGGGATCAACAGTTTGATCCGCTTTTGCTTCCGACGGACGGGATTTTTCTCCCATTGCAGGTTGTAAAGAGCCTGCATCATAAGGGCGCTCATAAAGGCGGTCAGGGTCACATTGTAGCTGTGAGCCAGGGTAAGAGCCTCTTTCACGGGAATCTTGAAACAGGTCAGGTGGCGGAAGCCTTCCGGCTCCGGGGTTCCTGTTACCTGCCATGCATCGGTGTCCCGTCGACTTGCGGGAACGGCTCCGGCATTTTTGGCGAAGGAATCTTCCAATTCCTCGGCAGTGGGGAGAGCTCTGCGATCCAGAACGCCATGGTCGCAGGGGATGGAAATGCCGTATTTCTGTTCCAGATATTCTGCTGTCAGGCTCTTTAGAAAAATCAGGGCCCCGGTACCGTCTGTGAGGGAATGGAACAGCTCTACGGCGATCCGATTCCTATGGGCAATGACACGGAAGGCGCATTTTCCCATTTCCTCCCTGTCCATATAGGTCAGGGGATAGCTGTACTCTTCTCCCACAAGTGGTGCGGAGTCCACCTGCTGTAAGTAATACCAGAATGCCCCCTTACGCAAACGGGCGGCAATGGAGGGAAAACGTTGCACCGTAACATCCAGTGCGGATTGTAAAACGGCAGTGTCGATATCTTCTGTAAGGGTTACGGACTGGCGGAAAAGATTGCTCCAATTTTTCCGCATTGCCGCAGGATAAATCTTGGCGGCGTTGTCCAGACGGAACCATGGTCTGGTCGGTCTTTTCTTAGGCATGGGTCGTCACCTCCCGGTGAATAGATAGTTTCCTGTTAACGATTCTTAAAGAAGGCCGCCGCAATGGCACCGGGGCCTGCATGGGTGCCGATGACGCTACCTACGATCTCGTAGCGGATCTCCGGTAGATTACCTTCCCAGAGGTGCTTGCTGTCTTCGATATACTTGAGCAGCAGGGCGTCGGAAATGCCGGTATAGCCCAGAAGGACGGGTTTGGTAAAATCTACGCCACCGGCTTTTTCAATCTCCTGTACGAGAATGTTGTTGCCCATCTTGGAGCCACGGGCTTTTCCCAGAACCTTGATCTCACCGTGGTCAATGGAGCAAACGGGTTTGATGTTCATGATGCCACCGACTATGGCTACAGTTTTGGAAATACGACCGCCCTTTTTCAGATATTCCAGAGTATCTACAAGAGCAATTACAAGGATTTTCTCCTTTTCCTCTTCCAAACGGGCTACTACCTGGGGGACACTCATGCCGGAGTCCAGGAGAGAGAAAGCCAGCTCTACCAAGATTCCGCTACCGATGGCGGTAGAGTCACTGTCCACGATATAGACGTTGTCGTAATCCTGTGCGGCGATCATAGCACTTTGGTAAGTACCGGACAGCTTGGCAGACAGGGTGATGACCAGGGCGGTTTCGCCGGCTTCTTTGGCCAATTGGAATTCTTGCATAAAGGCATCGGGAGTTGCCTGACTGGTAGTAGGGAGAACGTCGGACTCGATGAGTTTTTCGTAAAAGGTTCTCTTATCCAGAGACAGGCTGTCTACGTATTCCGTATCCCCAAAATGCACCGTCAGGGGCACAACGTGTACTCTCTCTCGGAAGGCAGGGGTCAGGTCAATGGTGGAATCTACAATGATTCTTGTACGCATATAAAACTCTCCTTACAATACTTGTTGAAGTATCAACAAGTATATCATACAGGAGCCCAAAAGTCAACCGCTATGCATAGGTTTTAAGATATTGGTTATTGCAAGGCGGTATCCCAAAGGCAAGTGCAGGGGCTTGGGAGGGCGGAAAAAACCGGTTGCAGTGGGAGAACCACTGCAACCGGGGGGATTTATAAGGGGAATCAGTCTTCAAATACGAAGTTTGCCATAACAGCGGAGCAACGGGGGCACAGACCGTTTTCGTCAGCCTTGGTGGAGTGCATCCAGCAACGGGGGCACTTCTCACCGGGGGCGGCGTAGACTTCAACGGTGAGGCCTGCGTAGTTGCTACCTGCACCCTGTGCCAGAGCCTCGCCCTCTGCTTCACCTACGGTGACAGCGGAGACGATGAACAGCTCAGCTAGATCCAGACCTTCGACCTGCTTCAGAGCTTCGGCGGCGGCAGTGTCGGCGGCCTTCAGGTTGACCTGTGCTTCCAGAGCCTTACCGATCTTCTTGTCAGCACGGGCGGCTTCCAGAACGCCGTTGACATCCCTACGGAGAGCAATGAGGGTATCCCACTTTGCCATAGCCTCTGCATCCAGAGCGTAGGCGGTGTAGGGCTGTGCCATGTCGTTGAGGACGATGTTGCGGACATCGTCTTCTGCTCTGTGGGGCATAGCCTGCCAGATCTCGTCGCAGGTGTAGGGTAGGATGGGAGCGTACATCTTTGCCAGAGCGTCCAGGATCAGGTACAGGGCAGTCTGGGCGCTTCTGCGCTTCAGGCCGTCCTTTTCCTCGCAGTAGAGGCGATCCTTCAGGATGTCCAGATAGAAGCCGGACAGCTCTACGACGCAGAAATCGTTGATGGCATGGGTCAGGGCATGGAACTCATACTTATCGTAGGAACGGAAAGCCAGCTCCATGAGCTCGTTGAGCTTGGTCACAGCCCAACGGTCCAGCTCCAGCATATCCTCGGGCTTTGTCAGGTTGGCAGGAT
>JAZREB010000207.1:0-3563 GCA_045660585.1 Faecousia sp.
TTTGGATACAAGCTATCTTGACGGCAACTTCCATACTATCACATTCCCCTTAGATGCACCTTACTGGAAAAAGCACTGGATCGAAAATAAAGCAAAGCTCAATTGGATCCACCCGGTGGTATATAATCTCCAAGCGAAGAACGGGGCTACTACCGGTGCCAAGATCACCATAGACTATATCTTCATCGGACCGGAGCATCTGCTGGACCGTGTCAGCCAGCAGGTAGAGCCCGTAACACAGAAAGTAAATCACCTGTTCTTCGACTTCAACAACGATAACGCGGCCAAGGTTCGCTACTCCGAACCGAACTACGGCAATGCCGGTATCAATTATGATGTGATTGGGTCCGGGGCAACCGGTTGGTTGCCCGGTGGTGCCGCCGGCAGTAATGCAATTACCCAAAATAACGGCACAATTACCTTTAGCTACCCCGGTGATGCAACCTATGCAGGAAGTTATATTTTCACGAATACACTGAACTTCACACCGGGAAAGCAGGATTATGCCCGTTTCCGTGTCAAATTCGACAAAACAGAATCCGAGATTTCCTTGCCGGACACCTTTGCTCTCACCCTAAACTCCAGACTTCCTCAAAACAGCGAAGGAAATAAAGTGTCTGTCAATCTCTGGACACAGGCCTTCCGGACGGTGGACTATGTCAACGATGGAAAGTACCATATCTTCACCGTGCCCCTCATGGAAAGTGAAACCTACATGAGTCTGGGGAATCTGTATGAGCTGTTATTCAAGGTAGATGATCTTAAGGGTTGTTCCATTACCTTAGACTGGGTATATGTGGGCCCCCTGACCGAGAGTAACCCCACTTCTCCCAGCCTCTACTTTGGCTTCGGTGACCGAGGCTCCGGTCATTGGAACACGGATTCCATCCGCTATGACAGTGACAGCTATGGCTTCCTGAACTACGATACGAACCGCTGGCTTTCCGAATCCGAGGCAGTAAGCTCCAACCTTACTCAGAATGTTTTCGGCTGGAAATACGCAGGCAACGAGGATCGGGGCAAGCCTGTGGATGCGGCAATCAAGGATTATGTTCCGCCCTTCCCTCCTGTGGAGACTGTATCTTATCCCAAGCTTGCCGTAAGCCCCAAGCCGGATACGGGCAACTTAGAGGTAGTCGTTGATGTTGATGCAGGCACGACCGCTGATACCGTTGCTATTCAGACCTATCCTACCATTTCTTCTCCCAGGTACTATTGGCGTCACTTCATGCAGCCGCTGAACTACCACCCTGCAGAGGATAACATCGTGCAGGTTCGCTTCAGAACAGAAGGTCTGACCATTAAGGACAATTTCTCCGTGAAGCTTATGTACCTGCCCGCAGGTGCCGATGCCTTTATAACCTCCGAGCCCCTCGAGCTTGCTCCCTTGATGCCTCTGAACCCCGAAGAGGACTATGTGATCATGACCGCCCAATTAGACGATACCTTCGATAACGCCCCCGCAATCGAGCGTCTCCGTCTGGTATTTGAGGGTGTGACCGCCGAAAAGGGAGATAAGATCCTCATGGACTATATCTACGCAGGTGTAGGTATTCTGGCGCCGGAGCCTGTCTACGGCTATGACTCCTCTTACGAAAACGACACCCATCTGTCTAACGGCAGCAGTGCCTTCGTTAAGGGCAACGGTGTCAAGATTGCCAACGGAACCAATACGGCCTATACAGAAGCAACCTTTGACTTTAAGGGTACCGGCTTCGATATCATCAGCCGTACCGGTCACGATCAGGCAACCATCCGTGTGGAGGTACAAAATAAGACCACAGGCGTGGTAGAAAAGCGTTTGACCGTCAACAATAAGGGCGAATTGGAACTGTACCAGATCCCTGTCGTCTCTGTTCAGGGACTTCCTTATGGAGAATACACCGTGACCCTGTGGGTCAACAAGAAGGTAGAAAGCAATTATGAGATCCTCAGCCGTGGCGCAGACTTCTACTTTGATGCGGTACGGATCTACGATCCCATGAACGTAGAGCAGGAAACCCCCACCGAAGGAGAACGGATCGCCCAAATCGCTTACGAAACCGATCGAGAAGCCTACAACTACATTAAGGAGATCCGCAATATCCTCTTGACCGAAACGGAATTTGATAACCTTTCCGGCGAGACCAAGGGCGCAGTCTTCATTGACCTGAAGGACAACAGCTTCACTGCTCCCACGGAAAACGGAGGGAATATGGTAGCTTCCGACCTGCTCATTGACAAATATACCACCATGGATATCCAAACCTACAACAAGGTCGGCCCCAAGAACGAGGTCTATTTGGCTCCCAATCAGGCAGTGGCCTTCCGCATAGAGGTAGACACCCTGCAGGATATTGCCAGCTTGGATATCGGTGCTAAGACCATCGTAGGCAGCACCGTAACCATGGAAGCAGGTATCGTCGTCAAGAGCGGAACCGGCTACGAGGTAGAAAGCCAAGATACCTTTACCGTAGGCGCTTCTACTGCCCTCTACAGAGCGCTGACGACAAGCAACATCAAGAAGCTGACCCAAGACGGAACCACCGCCGTGTATCTGGTGATCTTCAATAACACCGAGACCGCAAACGATGTCAGCACTCCTGCCACCGCTCCCGTAAATGTACTGTCTCTGACAGATGTGAAGGTAGCCTACAAGGCCCATCCCGACACCGCCATGGGCGATGCGATCACAGATCCGGAAATCAAGCCCACAGAAACAGAAGCACCTTCCGAGAGTTCTTCCCAAGATGAAGAGAAGCCCACTTCCAAGAACGCTCAAGCTACTGAGCCTGTCCGCTTCTTGGTAGACGGAAACACCGCTCCCGCTGCAGCCGCTTTCCTGAAAGCTGTTATGGAAACCCCTGTTTTAGCCGAGGGAACGAAGCTTATGCACAGCCTGAATCTGGAAAGCGATATCGCCATGAACTACGTGATCTCTAAGGCTGAGATGGAAGGCTATGACTCCTTCTACTTAGAGTGCGAGATTCCTGTTTACGAAGGCAATCGGAAAATCGGCACGAAGACCGTCACCATTACTCCTGTAGAGAAGGGAGACTATTACTACTTTACTGTAGAGGGTCTTACTGCCGTGAATATGAATGACCTTCTCGTTGCCTCCTTGCATATGACTCGCGGTGCCGGTCACTACTACACCGAAGACGATGTCTATTCCATCGCCCACTACGCTTACGCCCAGCTGTCTAAGGAAAAGATGCCCGATACCCTGAAGACCCTCTGTGCAGACCTCCTGCGCTACGGCGCAAAGGCCCAGATCTTTAAGGGCTACCGCACAGATGCCCTTGCAGATGCCAACCTGACCGAAGAACAGAAAGCCCTCCTTAGTGATATGGAAGCCGTTACCTTCGGCAACACGAACCTGACGGAGAACATCCCCGCAACCAATGCAGTACAATGGCTGGGTAAGTCCTTGGATCTGGCTTCTAAGGTCAGTGTCAAGTTTATCTTCTCTATGGGTTCCTACACCGGCTCCACCGAGGATCTGACCATGAAGGTCACCTACAAGGATATTTACGGCAAAGATAAGGAAAAGATCATCACCGATCTTGAGCTCTATAATGCAA
>JAZREB010000208.1:0-1712 GCA_045660585.1 Faecousia sp.
CATTCACTTCGCCGGCCTGAAGGCAGTGGGCGAGTCTGTTGCCAAGCCCCTGGCGTACTATGAAAACAATCTGTGTTCTACCATGACCCTGTGCCGTGTAATGGGCGAGCGGGGTGTGAAGCGGATCGTCTTCTCCTCCTCCGCAACCGTTTACTCCGGTGACAACGAGATGCCTCTGCGTGAGAACTCCAAGACCGGCAACTGCACCAACCCCTACGGCTGGACCAAGTACATGGGTGAGCAGATCCTGCGGGATCTGACCGTTGCGGATCCTGAGTGGTCCGTGGTGCTGCTGCGTTACTTCAACCCTGTCGGTGCCCATGCAAGTGGTCTGATTGGCGAGCATCCCAATGGTATCCCCAATAACCTGATGCCCTTCATCTCCCAGACCGCTATCGGCAAGCGTCATCACCTGAGCGTCTTCGGCAATGACTACGGTACCCATGACGGTACCGGTGTTCGTGACTACATCCATGTGGTTGACCTGGCAAAGGGCCATGTGGCTGCTATCTCCCACTTGATGGCAAATCCCGGTGAGAGCGTATTCAACCTGGGTACCGGCACCGGCTACTCCGTGCTGGATATGGTCAAGGCGTTCGAGACCGCAAACGGCATTCCCGTGCCTTATGAAATTGCTCCTCGCCGTCCCGGCGACCTGGCTACCTGCTACGCAGATCCTGCCAAGAGTGCAGAGATCCTGGGCTGGAAGGCAACCAAGGATCAGACCGATATGTGCCGCGATACCTGGAACTGGCAGAGCAAGAACCCCAACGGTTACGATAAATAATCATCTGCGAACTTAAAGAACACCCAAGCGGCTTGCCCCGCTTGGGTGTTTGCATTTAGGAAAAGAAAAAAGGCGAATGTTTCCTGCATCTCCACGAAGATTTGTTCTTGTGTAGAGCCATATATTTTCAAATCAAATGGTTGTTTTCTTTTCTTTGATTCGGTATAATACCTATAGACGATAGAAATGTCTACCGTATTCGTCAGAAACCGTGACATTATCACAGTGTTTTGTGCATAAACGCGCTATCATACAATCAAAAACTAACATAAGGAGAGCTAATATTATGTTTTATAGGAATGCCAGAATTTTCACCAAAGATTTCAAATTCCAGGAAGGTGCCTTTGAGGTAGTGGACGGCAAGTTCGGTGCTGTTCTGCCCGAAGCTGTTCCCGAGGATGCTGTTGATCTGCAGGGTGCTACCGTCATTCCGGGCCTGGTGGAAGTCCACAGTCACGGCAACTCCGGCGCTGACTCCTCCGACGGCGATTACGAAGGTCTGAAGGCTATGGCAAAGTTCTTTGCTCAGTGCGGTGCAACTTCCTTTGCTCCCGCTTCCATGACCCTGCCCTATGATGTGCTGTCCAAGGCCTTTGCCACCGCTAAGCAGCTGAAGGAAGAGGCTCCCGAGGGCTATTCCCGCATCATGGGCATTCAGATGGAAGGCCCCTACTTCTCCTATGCCAAGCGCGGCGCTCAGAATCCCGACTATCTGAAGGATCCCGATTTCGAGGGCTTCAAGAAGCTCTACGATGACTGCGGCGGCCTGGTACGTATCGTGGATATCGCTCCCGAGCTCCCCGGCGCTGCAGAGTTTGTGGCTAAGGCTAAGGATCTGTGTACCGTTTCCATCGCCCATACTGACTCTGACTATGATCATGCAAGTGCTGCAGTAAAGGCCGGTGTCACCCACCTGACCCATCTG
>JAZREB010000209.1:0-8271 GCA_045660585.1 Faecousia sp.
CGGAGGTCATGACCTCTGCGCCTACAGGCAGACAGTTCTTTCCCTTGGTCAGGAAAGGCTCGTGACCCACGAGGAAAAAGCGACCGAAGCCACCTTCAAAAAGAGCATGACTCAACCATGTCAGCATAGGAACACCCAGAATGGGGGAAAGCATGGTTGGTTGGGGGTAGCCGGTTTTTCCACAATCATCAGGGAGGAAAATAACAGCAGACAGTCCGTTCATGTAAAGGCACACCTCTTTTTCTATCTAAGGATCCGTCGCCGAGGGATATCTGTCATCACGATGGCATAGAATTCCTTATACACCTACATTATAACAGATGAAGGCCATTAAGTCCACCGCTTTCCGCAAAGAAAAATGGTTTTTTCAAAAAAATATTATGGTGGGTGGGGGCAGGAGACCGCTGTTTTGGTTCTAAAGGTGGGAGAAGGGGCATATACTATAGCAAGAGAGGAATAAGGGGGGATCCTATGGAAGTGAAAGTCAGGGGACAACGGGTGTTTCCTTTTCTGTGCGGACTCCTTGTGGTGATAGCTTGCTGTTTCCGCACAGCCGCAATTTTAAAAGAGGACAAGCTGCCCCATGGGGTCACGGAGGTAGAATCCTTTGTCTACATGACCGCGGAGGAGACGCAGACCCTTCCCCAAAGCACCGAACAGAGCCCTCCGCCGGAGATCGCAATGCCGGAAATCGATAACCGCAGTGGGGCGGAGTTTGATGGGGAGGCACTGCTTGGGAAGGAGCTTTCCCTCTCTGTTACCCAAGAGCCCTGCGTACTTATTATTCACACCCATGGTAGCGAGGCCTACCGAGATCAGCCTGACTACCGCAGTGAGGATCCTACACAAAATGTGATCCGTGTGGGAAAAGAAATTGCGGATCGTCTCAACGAAGGGGGGATCCCCACCATCCACGACACAAGGGCTCACGATCTGACCGAAGGGTATAACTATGCCTACGACTGTGCGGCACAGGCTATCCGGGACTATTTGGACAAGTATCCCTCCATCCGAGTGGTCATCGATGTCCATCGGGATGCCGCCTCCGACGGACAGGGGGGACAGAAAGCCTTTCCTGCCCGGATCCATGGGGAAGAGGCGGCGGGCCTGCTACTGGTCATGGGGACGGACACGGCGGAGCTCCCCCATGAAAACTGGCAGGAAAATCTTGCCTTTGCCATGCGACTACAGGCATATCTCAGTGGGGATGCGCCGGACCTTATGCGACCGATCAGCTTACGAGGGGCGCGGTACAACGAGCATTTTACCTCCTGTTCCGTCCTGTTAGAAGTGGGCTCCGCAGGCAATACTATGGAAGAGGCTCTCCGATCCGCAGGGTATTTTGGGCAGTGTTTGGTAAGGCTTTTGCAGGACTTGGCGGCATAAGGGAGCGGGGAGACAGATTTCTCTTGCCTTTGGGGGAAAACCGTGATATATTATAAGGTAAGCTAAAGGAAAGGAGCGATTCCTATGGAAAAGGATCGGCAACTTGACCAAGAACAACCACAAGAAAGTCTGGGTTCGGATACCATCATGTTCCAACCTCCCGAAGTGACCTTTGAACTTTCTGAGAATATGCCCCAAGCCACTGCGAATGTTTCGGATGAGAATACAGCACCCTCTCCCTCCCCGGCACAGACGGAACCCTCTGCGCCCCGTTATGCAAAGCCTCCTGTGGGAGAAGAGGAAGAACCCACAATCGTCTCTGCCCCCAAGCGGAAGAGAGCTACCCACTGGTCTGTAACCTGGATCATCAGCAAGTACGTGTGGCGTTTGGGCTTAGGTGTTGTCCTTGCAGTGGGGATCCTGGTGATGGGTCTTGTTGGCTACTTGACGGTGACGGAGTACACCCCCGCCTATGCCGAAACGGCAGATCGGGGCAGTGTCAACCGATCCGAGACCATTACCTCATACGAGCTGTCTATCCTGACCTTCAATACGGGATATGGCGCCCTGGGTGCAGATGCAGACTTCTTCATGGATGGAGGAAAGGGTGTTCTGCCGGAGGATGAAGAGACAGTGAACAGCAACTTAGAGGGGATCGTAAGCACTCTCGCCCTTGGAGAAGCGGACTTTATTTTCCTGCAAGAGGTGGATACGGATTCTCAGCGGAGCTTTGGCACCAATCAGTGGTTAAAGTACGAATATGATCTGGAGTCCTATGAGAGCCGTTTTGCGCTGAACTACTCCTGTGACTATGTTCCCTATCCTCTGCAAGAGCCCTTGGGGAAGATCCGTTCGGGAATTGCCACGTACAGTAGCTATGATATCGTGTCGGCGACCAGATATAGCCAGCCCAACGGCTTTACCTGGCCCACCAGAGTGGCGAATCTAAAGCGTTGCCTCCTTGTTACACGGATCCCCATTGAGGACAGCGAACAGCAGTTGGTGCTGATCAATGTTCATATGGAGGCCTATGATGACGACGAGACTCGCAAGGAACAGAGTCGCCAGCTAATGGAACTCATGGAGGCAGAATATGCCAAGGGCAATTTCGTCATTGCAGGTGGAGACTTTAACCAAATTTTCCCTCAGTGCGATGCCTATACCGTAGAGGAAGAGGATCCCGAGCTGTGGCAACCCGGTCGTCTGGATCGACCTGCCGACGGCTTCCGCTATGTCTATGACGACAGCAATCCTACCTGCCGTCTGCTGAATCAGCCCTATGATCCCGATAGCGAGGAGACTCGCTACTATGTCATTGACGGCTTCCTGGTATCGGACAATGTGATGGTGAATCGTGTAGAGACACTGGATCATGAATTTATCTACAGCGACCATAACCCGGTGCTGATGAAATTCACCCTGAATATCGGCGAATAAGAAAACAAAACCTTCTTTGGACTACGCTTTTTCCAAAGAAGGTTTTTCTATCCGCGAATTCCCGTTTGTCGATCTGTTTTGGTTTTCTCCCGTAACTCGCCATCCTTGGTCAAAAAATGTACATGGTTTCGTTTGTTGAAAAGCTCACTGTGAACGGCCGAGTTGAGAAACCTGTATCGGATGATCCTTGTGCAGGAAAATAGAGAGTCGAATGATTGCCAACTTCTACTTGACACATACAGATCGTTCTTTAGATAAAAAGTTCCCTTGTATTTTTTGCCTCTTTCGTGTATAATAATCATACTTTCCCGTTTTGGAGGTATTTTATGGCAATTAAGATTCGACCGGAGAACTATTTGATTCCCGGGAAACATATTCATCTTATCGGTATCGGTGGCGTATCCATGCGACCTTTGGGGTTGGTGCTTCGGGGCATGGGGATCGAAGTCACGGGATCGGACATGAACGCTTCGGTGTCCACCGATGAGCTCATATCTAAGGGTATCACTGTCCATATCGGTCACCGAGAGGAGAACATTCAGGGGGCGGATTGTATCATCCGTACCGCCGCCGCCCGGAACGACAACCCTGAGGTTGCCGCCGCCAGAGCACAGGGGATCCCCATTTTTGAGCGTGCCCAGGCTTGGGGTGTGATTATGCGAGAGTATAAGAACGCCATCTGCATCGCGGGTACCCACGGCAAGACCACCACCACTGCCATGACCACCCATATTTTCATGGAAGCACAGGCAGATCCCACGGTTATGATCGGTGGCTCCTTACAGCTCCTCAATGCAGGCCATCGGGTAGGACAGGGAGACACCATTATTATGGAGAGCTGTGAGTACTGCAACTCCTTCCTGAATTTCTACCCCACCGTGGCGATTATCAACAATGTTGAGGCAGACCACCTGGATTTCTTCAAGGATCTGGCAGATGTACAGCGTTCCTTCCGCCGTTTTGCCTGTCTGGTACCTCATACCGGCTTTGTCATTGCCAACGGGGATGATCCCAACACCGTTGAGACTCTGAAGGATCTGCAATATCTGTCCTTCGGATTGGAAAAGTCCAATTATTTCTATGCAGACAATATTTCCGCCGACTACAGCTCCTTTGATATTTTTGTAAAAGGAAAGCTCTACTGCCATGTGGATTTGGCGGTTAACGGCAGACACAATGTATATAACGCTCTTGCCGCCGCCGCTTCTGCCTATGTTATGGGCATTGAAGGAAAGGACGTGACGGCAGGTCTTGCTACCTTTACGGGAGCAGGTCGCCGTATGGAATATAAGGGTAGCTACAAGGGCGCAGATATTTACGATGACTATGCCCACCACCCCAGTGAACTGCGGAATCTCATCGCCTCGGTAAAGCTCCGTGGATATAAGCGGATCTTGCTTGCCTTCCAGCCTCACACCTACTCCAGAACCAAGGCGCTCTTTGATGACTTTGTAGAAGAACTGAAGCAGGTAGATCATGTGATCTTGGCGGAAATCTATGCCGCAAGAGAACAGAATATTTACGGCATTTCCTCTGCGGATCTGGCACGGGAGATCCCCGGCGCCGTGGCCTTCGATACCCTGCCACAGGTAGCAGACTACCTGAGAGAACAGGCACAAGAAGGTGACCTGATCCTCACCGTAGGTGCAGGCGACATCTACAAAGCAGGCGAAACCCTTGCAAAAGCCCAATAAACAACGATCGACTCTGCCCCGGTTGAGGCAGAGTCGATTTTTTG
This sequence comes from Faecousia sp., assembly GCA_045660585.1. Lineage (GTDB taxonomy): Bacteria > Bacillota > Clostridia > Oscillospirales > Oscillospiraceae > JAZOXB01. The sequence goes on from JAZREB010000209.1 coordinate 4,562, forward strand.
GGATCATTAAATAGTATCGGCATCTCCGAACGTATTGTAATGTATCTGCTATTAGAGCCGGATCCGGTTTTTAGACAGTTGGGATTGGGGGATGCTACCCCGGAGACCTTAGGGACTTTGTTGGAAGGTTCCTGCTTTCCTGCAATGGGCAAAAGGAAGAACACGGAACCTGCGAAAACACCTGCGCATATACATACGATGCCTTCCGTTGTCTTGCCCATACAACAAAACAGGATTCCGCACAGAAAAATGAAAAGGGAACTACCAATCATGATCCCTAAAGCGCTTTTTTCCATAGGGGGATCTTCTTCCGAGATTGAGTATCATCTATCTTTTTCATAGCTCTCTCCTGAAGATGATCTGCAGATTTTTAATAATTTGGATGCTTGAGAAAGGGGAAAGGACGGCTTTTATCTCCTGCGGCGGCGACCTGTTACCATTAAGAACAGCCTAAGGAACTGGGCAAGGGATACAGCCAGTGCGGCTACATAGGTAAGGGCAGCGGCAGAGAGGACTTTCTTCGCGGCCTTTTGCTCCTCTGCGGTCAGGATACGAGTGTCCTCAATGGCTCTCAGAGCCCGTCGGCTGGCATTATATTCCGTAGGCAGGGTAATGAGCTGGAATACCACACTCAGACCGAAGGCAAACACGCCCAGTATAGCCACATAGTACAGCAGCTCTTGGAAGGGGAGCAGGATCTCCACAGACATGAGGAGCAGGCTGATGATGATCAGGGGCATTGACAGCTTAGAGGCGATGTTGGTAATGTTTACAATGGCGGAGCGGAGCTTAATGGGAGCATAATTGGTGGCATACTGGACGGCGTGACCTGCCTCGTGAGCCGCAACGCCGATGGCGGCGGGGCTGGACTGATCATAGACGGAATCGGACAGGCGGATGACATTGTCACGGGGATCGTAGTGATCCGTGAGATTGCCGGAGACCCGTTCGATACGGACGTTAAAAACGCCGTTACTGCGGAGAACCTCGTGGGCGGCTTGTGCGCCGGTCATGCCACGACTTGTGGAATGCCGGCTGTATTTTCGGAATGTGGAATTGACCCGATTGCCGGCCCACAGGGAAAGCAGAAGCGCCGGCAGAACCAGGAGAAGATAGCTGAAATCAAATCCGTAAAAATACATGATACATCTCCTTTCGGTAAAAGAGAAGCACTACAGGGCGTAGAAATTCCCGGGAGAGCCTTTTCTGCCCTTTGGCACAAAAGGGAGTTGCGTTTCGCTGGATGATCGTATTACAGGGGCTCCATAGCATCGTGGAGGATCTCGGTGATCTGCCCACGGAAAATCCGATCCGCATTGGTATGGACGGTGTTCAGGGCACCTGCGGAGTGCTTCATCTCTATGTTACCCAGCATGAAGATATCATTATCCAGAATAAAGCGAATTTCTTTTTCTTCTACATTGTTGCGCTTGATCATACCGGGGCCGCAGTGGAGCTTCAGACGGCAACCGCCGGGGAGGCTGACTTCGGCTTCCTGGGTGATACGACCGAAAGCACGCTCGTTAATATCCTCGTCAGCCATGAGTCCTAAGTAGCCCGGACGGATCAGCTCGGAGAAGGGAGTGTCCTCTAACCCCAGAGCACTACGGGAGACGGCGTTAATGTACCGCAGACCGATCCGCTCGAAGAAAGCGGGCTTGTAGATCTCGATAAAGGGAACCAGAACGCTGTCCAGCTTGTTGGCGAAGGTCTCCCAGTTGGTGTAGGCGGGAGTAGCCAGAGCCAGGAAGCTGTTAGTGAGGTTGACCTTCCATCTGCCGTCGGCGGAGAGGAACTGGTAGTTGGTCACAGGGGGCTGGGGTTCGGGCTTGCCGTTTACGATTTTGACAGGCTTTTCCTCGGTACGGGAATAACGGGGGAATTCCCCACGGATCATTTCCTGAAAATCAGCGGGCTCCTTGGCTCCGATGGAGAGAATGGTAGGGAAGCGAAGCTGACAGATGACCTCCATAATTTGGGGCTTGGCGTATTGAACGCGATCTTCGTTTGAGAACATAGAGATACTCCTTTCCGGTCGTAAGATTTTATTTTGATTATTATATCACAGTTAGGGGTAAATTTGCAAGTTCTGCTTTTCAAATCCATGGATTTATGATATACTAATACCATTATTCAGGTAAAAGTGTCTCATGGTAGTTTCTACCCTCTTACGGGCGATAAAAAGTAGCTGTTTGGGAATATCTGCTTTTGAAAGAAACGCAGTATAAATGGGAGAGAGCATAAAAGGCGCCCGAAAGAGGGCTTTGTTGGGAGGGAAGCAGTCTGGAATTTTTACTTTGGTTGGAATCCATCCGCAATCCCCTGTTGGATGGGATTATGCAGATGGTGACCTATTTGGGGGATGAGATCCTCTTTATGGTTCTGGCACTGGTAATATTCTGGTGCGTGGATAAAAAAGAGGGCTACTATTTACTCATGGTAGGCTTTTTCGGTACCGTGGTCAATCAATTTTTAAAACTCCTGTTTCGGATCCCTCGCCCTTGGATACGGGAACCGAAGTTATCCATCGTAGAGGCCGCCCGAGAGGGGGCAGAGGGCTATTCCTTCCCCTCCGGTCATACCCAGAGCGCAACGGGGAGCTTCGGCTCCATAGCACGGTGGAATCGGGGGAAGATCCTGCGAGGGATCTGCCTGTTCTTCATTGTCCTTGTGGCCTTTTCCCGTATGTATTTGGGTGTGCACACCCCCGTGGATGTAGGGGTATCTCTGGTGATCGGAGCCGTGCTGGTTCTGGTTTTCTATCCCCTGATGAACGTGGCATTCCGTAAGCCCGGCGTCATGTGTGCCATCATTGGATTTATGATCGTGTGCACCCTGGCCTTTGTCCTCTATGCCAATGTGGGACAGTTCCCTGTGGATGAGAATTACGAGAATGTCCTGTCTGCCGGAAAGAACGGCTATTCTCTCTTAGGATCCCTTGTGGGCTTTGCTGTGGCATATCCTTTGGAAAAACGGTTTGTGAACTTTGAAGAAAAGGGAAGTCGGGGAGCCCAGATCTGCAAGGTGGTCTTGGGTCTTGCCTGCCTCCTGACTGTGAAAGAAGGGGCAAAGATCCTCTTCTCCCTTGTGGGAATGGATTGGTTGGGATTTAACGCTCTGCGCTATTTTGCCATGGTGGTTTTTGCCGCACTGGTGTGGCCCCTGACCTTCCCGGTCTGGAATCGGTTGTTGAAAAAGAGGGGTTAATATGCTTTGGTTATGGATCATTGTGGCACTTTTGGTGCTGTTTTTCGGATCCTGCTTTGGATTCTTCCTCCTGGCCTGCAAACGGATGGATCATCTCAGTGCAGACATAGAGAAAACCTTGGAACGTCCCGTGTACCGCAAATGCAAGGACGACATTTTATTGGGTCTGGAAGAAATGAGCCGTCGTCCCCATGAGACCGTTACGGTTCGATCCTATGACGGACTACAGCTCACCGGGGAATTTTATCCCCAACCCAATGCCCGTGGCACGATCCTCATGTTCCACGGCTGGCGCGGATCGCCGGAATCGGATTTCGGCTGTGTTATGCCGGCCTACTATAAAAAGGGGCTGAATCTTCTCTTAGTGCACCAGCGCACCCAAGGGAGCAGTGAGGGCAGATTTATCACCTTCGGCGTTCGGGAGAGATGGGACGTCCATAGCTGGGTTCGGTGGCACAGTGACCGATTCGGAAAGGAAGCCCCCATTTTGATCACAGGGATCT
>JAZREB010000210.1:0-1405 GCA_045660585.1 Faecousia sp.
GCCAACTCTGTTCCCACTTGGTTCACGGAACCAAAGGTCAAATTTTCTGTATCAGAAAGATACATTTTCTGCGCTTCGGTCATATGGCTATCTGCAAGGTTGTCCGTCCGATATCCCTTGAACATCTGGGTCGCAGAACCGTATCGGAGTAAATCTGCGCATAGGATCTTCAACGCCTCCACATTTCCTTCCTTTCCCATTTGGGAATAGGCATAGGTCGCAATGCTGTAGGTGTCCGTGGGGGAATAATAGGGTTGGCCATCCTTTGTTCCGTAGAGAACCGTAGACAGCTCCGTAGTCATATGGATGGCTGTGAGACCCTCTAAGGTGAAATAATAATAATTCCCCTTTTCTGTAGGCTTTAGAGTTACGGCCTGTTCTTCTCCCTGCTCATTTCCCACATAGTTATGGTATCGGCACTGCGCATAGACAGTGTCCATATCGAACCCATCCAGGGCTCCCTTGGGAACAACAAAATTCACAGAAATGTCACTTGCAAGATTCAGTGTGTGGTTCATCTTGAGATTTTCCTCTAATTGAGGCTCCTTGATGCCGTCGGATCCGATGTAGATCTGATCCACCGTTACCTTTCCGGAGGAATTCCCCTTCAGATTACGGAATCGGAAACCAAAGGCCTGCAACTCCCCGGCAGACCGCAACGCATCACTTGCAGGGATGGTGAGGGTGATATTCTCTCCCTCTATGTAGGTGTAGGTAGCCACCATATCCGAGTTAGCGGTGTAAACACCGTCCTTTTCGTAATAATACACAAAGGATACTTCCGGCGTTTTCCCCGTAGGAACAGTGCAGTTCTCAGCCTTGAAGCGGATCTCAACATAGTCAATGTCAGAAGGATCGTAGGACAGAGCACCGAAACGGGAATCGGTGGCTGTGGGGTTCTTCCCGTAAGCCCTTGTACAATTCAGCAAAGGGCCATAGACCCCATCCTCATCTGCTGTCCCGTCGACTTTTACCGTTAAGGTGCCGGTATCGTTATGGATGGAAAAGTCCGATGTGGTATCCGTATAATTTGTTGCCCAGTAGCCCCTACCCCAATTTCCATCGGATGCCATATCGAAGTTCCGATAGCCATAGACAGGGGCTGTATAGCGGCATTGATCTTCTTCCCTGTTGGAAAAATCGAAAAACAATCCCGTTTCCAAAGGGCGGAGCGCTCCGCATTGGCAGACATTGTCATTATAGCTGTGGCTCACACGGATCTCTTCACCGCAGGAGACACAGATCTGCCCATGGGTGCCATCTGCATATACAGCATAAGGCTGATGGGTCAGGTTATGGTCACAGGGCTCTGCTACCATAAGGAGGCAGGTAGGTAGAAGTCTCTGTCCCCCGGCATCCGAGGGAGAATTCTGCACCAAAAGCTCCCCTGTGCCGTTATAACGAC
>JAZREB010000211.1:0-5502 GCA_045660585.1 Faecousia sp.
TGGGTTGCTTAACGCCCACCGCAGGTGGGTACTTCACTCGCTCCATCGGAGCGCTAAACTGTGATTTGGTTAAAATGTGGGGCTTGCATATTGGGGGGAAGTTTTGTATAATGATAGTGTATGAGGCTTCTGTTGAGAGACTCATACATAGGAGGTTTTATGAAGAATTATAAGATTTTGGAATATAACCCTCAACTTGCTCCCTTCCGTGGAGATATTGATTATCGTATGGAGCTCTATGAGAAAACTAAGAATCGGTTGGTTCCTGTAGGGCAGACTTTATATGATTTTGCCAACGCTCACCATTTTTACGGTATCCACCATTTAGATGGAAAATGGGTTTACAGAGAGTGGGCACCCTCGGCCTATAAGCTCTATCTCATGGGGGATTTTAACAACTGGAATTCCACCTCCCATCCCTTAAAGAAAATCGGCAACGGCAACTGGGAACTGATTTTAGATGGGGATTCTGCCCTTTGGGATGGTTGCAAGGTCAAGACAGTTGTAGATGCCAATCTGACCCGTACGGAGCACATCCCCATTTATGCCCGTCGGGTGGTTCAGGATCCTAAGACCTGTACCTTTACCTGTGAGGTAATAGACGACCATAAAGTATTCCCTTGGACAGACGACGGTTTCAAGGCAGAGGACACCCTCCTGATTTACGAGACTCATATCGGCATGGCTCACGAAGAGGGGAAGGTGGGCACTTACCGAGAATTTGCAGATTGGATTCTGCCTCGGATTAAGGAGACAGGGTATAATACCATCCAGCTTATGGCGGTTATGGAGCACCCCTATTATGGCTCCTTCGGCTATCAGGTGTCTAATTTCTACGCCGCTTCCTCTTGGTTCGGTAGACCTGAGGACTTAAAATATCTGGTCAATACCGCCCACGATATGGGGATCCGTGTTCTTTTAGATCTGGTTCATTCTCATGCGGTTAAGAACACCGCAGAGGGGATCAACTGTTTTGACGGTACACAGTGGCAGTTCTTTCACGCAGGGTCCAAGGGAGATCACCCTGCTTGGGGAACCAAGTGTTTCGACTATGGCAAGACCGAAGTCCTCCATTTCCTCTTGAGCAACCTGAAATTCTGGCTGGAGGAATACCACTTCGACGGTTTCCGTTTTGATGGTGTGACTTCTATGCTATACCATGATCATGGGTTGGGGGTCAGCTTTGACAATGACAGCAAGTATTTTTCCCACAATACCCATGTAGAGGCCATTACCTATTTACAGCTTGCCAATGAGCTGATCCGTCAGGTGAATCCCAAGGCGATCACCATTGCAGAGGATATGTCCGGTATGCCCGGTATGTGCCTGCCGATCTGCGACGGTGGCATTGGGTTTGACTACCGCCTTGCTATGGGCTTGCCGGATCTGTGGATCCGCACCGTCAAGGAACTACAGGATCAGGATTGGAATATTTATAAAATCTGGTGCGATATGTGCCTGCGCAGACCGGGAGAGGGCTCTGTTGCCTATGTGGAGAGCCACGATCAGGCTCTGGTAGGGGATAAAACCATGATTTTCCGTCTGGCGGATGCGGCTATGTACACGGATATGGATCGGATCTGCCACACACCTGTGATCGATCGAGCTATCGCCCTACACAAGATGATTCGCCTCTTTACCATTTCTGCCGGGGGAGAAGCATACCTGAATTTTATGGGAAATGAATTCGGACATCCGGAGTGGATCGATTTCCCCAGAGAGGGCAATGGTTGGAGCTATCACTACTGCCGTAGACAGTGGAGCCTCGGCGAGAACGGATTCTTAAAGTATAGCTGGCTCAAATTCTTTGATAAGGATATGATATCTTTGGTAAAGGAGAATCGTCTCTTTGACCAGAGAATGGGGGATCTGCTCTTAAATAAGGAGCCGGAAAAGACGCTGGCATTCCATCGCAACGGGCTGATTTTTGCCTTTAACTTTGCCCCGGATATGTCTCTTGAGAATGTATTGATCCCCGTATCTCAGGCAGGGGACTATGAGGTAGTTCTGTGCACCGATGACAGCGCCTATGGTGGCTGGGATCGGATCAAGCACATGGCCTATCCCACAAAGGTCTTTGATAAGCAGGAATATCTGGAACTGTACATCCCTGCAAGAACTGCCGTGGTCTTAAAGCCCGTTCCGCCTAAGAAAAAGCCTGCTGCAAGGACAAAAGCAAAACGGAATAAAAAGTCCCCAAATCCATAATATATAAATCAAAAGGTCTGTCCTCAAAATGGGACAGACCTTTTTCTGTTCGTTTATGGCAGACGTTTGCGGATCTCGGACAGGGATAGGCCGGTTTCCTTTGCGATACGGCACAGGTCATCGGATTCGTATTTCCGTCTCTCGACACCGTAGCCCTTGCTGATTTTTAAGCGGATGGGGCCGAATTCCGTCTCTACGGTAATGATTTCACGATCCAATACCCTGCGGCGGAAGCACTGCTCCCGGATCCCTAAGGTGGTTGTGTGGGTAAAGAGAAGGTGGCCCATTTCTTCTTTCTTGTGAGGCTTACACAGCACAGACAGGAGAACACCGGGACGGCTCTTTTTCATGCCGATGGGGGTGGTGTATACATCCAGAGCACCCTTTTCCAAGAGGATATCCATAGCGAAGGCAATGTCCTCCGGGGGCATGTCGTCTAAATTACAGGACAACTCAAAAATATCCTCTTCTTGCTGATTTTCTTCCCCAAGGACGGCTCTGACACAGTTGGCTATGGGGAAGTCCTTCTTGCCCATGCCGTAACCAACAGCAGTAGGAACCATGGCAGGCATAGGGACGAACTCATGGACAAAATGTTTAAGAAGTGCGGCTCCCGTGGGGGTGCACAGCTCGCCCTTGATGTCTCCGCTGTAAATGGGCAGACCCTTGAGTAGCTCCTGTGTAGCAGGGGCAGGAACGGGGAGGATCCCGTGGGCACAACGGACGGTGCCGGAACCTACATGAATAGGGGAGGCAAGGATCTTGGAAGGCTGTAGCTTGTGGATCAGCATACAAACGGCGGTAATATCCGCCAGTGCATCTAAGGTGCCCACCTCGTGGAAGTGGATCTCCTCAACAGGAACGCCGTGGACATGGGACTCTGCATTTGCAAGGAGGGTATAGACGGCAATTACATCACTGCGCACTTCCTCGGGAATATTCAGGTGGGAAATACGGTGGGAAATATCTGCCATGGCACTGTGGTCATAATGATGGTGGTGCTCCTCGTGATGGTGGTGATGTTGGTGCTCATCTTCCTCATGTCGGTGGATCTTGACAGAAATGTGGGTTCCGTGGATCCCACATTTTTCCGACGGCTCCGAGGTGATCTCCGTATGGGGGATCCCGATAGCATTTAATTCCTGTAAGAAACTCTCGCGATCGGGAACCAACTCTAAAAGGGCTCCGGTGAGCATATCGCCGGCGGCACCCATAAAGCAGTCGAAATATAAAATACTCATGGTCTTGCCTCCATATGGTTGATCATAGCGGCTAAATAGCCTGCGCCGAAGCCGTTGTCGATGTTCACTACCCCGACACCGCTGGCGCAGGAGTTGAGCATGGATAGCAGGGCGGCAAGACCCTGGAAGGAGGCACCGTAGCCCACACTGGTGGGGACGGCAATAATGGGACAATCCGCAAGTCCCCCAACTACACTGGCAAGGGCGCCTTCCATCCCTGCGATGGCAATGATGACGGAAGCAGACATGATCTGCTCCATGTGAGCAAGGAGGCGGTGGATCCCGGAAACTCCAACATCATAGAGGCGGATAACTTCGTTCCCCAGAGCCTCGGCGGTGAGGGCGGCTTCTTCTGCTACGGGGATATCACTGGTGCCACCGGTGACGATTAGGATCTTTCCCAAACCGGAGGGTGGGGGGAGTGTTCCCACAATGCCGATTTTCCCGTCCTTGTGGTAGGTCAGGGGGAGATGTTCTTGTAAAAATGCTCCGCTTTCCGGGGACAGACGGGTGATGAGGATGGTTTTTTGCCCGTTTTCCATCATGTTTTGGCAGATCCCTAAAATCTGCTCCGGGGTCTTTCCTGCACCGTAGATCACCTCTGCGGTGCCCTGACGGACTTTTCGGTGGGTGTCTACCTTGGCATAGCCCAGATCCCGGAAGGGTTGGAGTTTCAGTTCTTGGAGAGCAGATTCTACATCCATTTTGCCGTCACGGACAGCGGTTAAAATATCTCTGACTTCGTTCATTGGCGAACCTCCGGCTCCTGCCACAGCTCTTTGTACAAGGGAGCCAATTTGGCAAGGAGTCTTTCTTTCTTTTCTGCATACAGGGGGAATTGCTCTTTCCGAATCTGCAAACGGGGGAGTCCCTTACTACAACGGATACGGAAATCTCGGAATCCCATGTCGTAGAGGATCCCCTCGGCGATTTCTGTGGTATTTAGGGTTTCTTCCGTAATTATCTCCCCCGTAGGGATACGGGTCGCAAGGCAGGCATAGGCGGCCTTGTCATGGGTGAAGAGACCGGCTTCCTTGCTGAGTTCCCGGAGACGGGATTTTGTAATGCCACATTCCCGCAGGGGGGAACGGATCTCTAACTCCTTTAGGGCACGGAAACCGGGGCGGTCATCCTCCCGATCATCGGCATTGGTGCCGTCACAGATGATAGAATACCCGTCTTTTACAGCTTCTTCTAAAATGGTAGAGAAGATCCGTTTCTTGCAGTAATAGCACCGCAGGGGATCATTTTGGGCAATCAGGGGATCTGCAAGCTGGTCTAAGGGTAGAATGCGTAGCTCTACAGACAGCTCTTTGCATAGCCTGATAGCATGCTCTAATTCAAATTGGGGCTGAAACTGGGATTTGACATAATAGGCTGTGACCTTTCCCCCATAGGTGGCGGCCATATACAGCAGATAAGCAGAGTCCGCCCCACCGGAAAAAGCAATAGCGACGTTTGGATTTTCACGGAAAAAGTGTTGCAGATCCATGGGGGGCTCCTGTTTAAAACGATTTTATGATAGGGGATATAGTTGCTCTGGTTGTATATGGCATCTTAAATCCTTTTACGGTTAAATTATATCACAAAGACAGAAAATTTTCAATGTCATATCTAAAGTAAAAATACATGTTGTGAGATTGGTCATTTTATGATATGATGGGTTTAAATAAATTGAAAAAGTTGTGAAATGCTACATGATCAACCTGTTCAATTTAAGTTCGGGGTTATTATGAAACAGAAAGGATGAAAACAATGATGAAAAAGATTCTATCTATTCTCCTGCTTTTGGCCCTTGTTGTCTCTGTGTTCCCTATGCCCAAGGCACAGGCAAAGGCAGCGGCACAGGATACCGCTAATTCCGACGTTCGTGTTATGAGCGCAAATGTATTGGCGGAATTTGCCAGCTGGTCAAGTGACGGTGTGGCACCCCCTGCAACATCCACCCGTGTTGTAAAGCTGGATTCCACAAATCCGGAAGATATTACCAAGGCGGAAATTATGGCCCGCCGGCAGGTCTTTGAAATGGTGGACTTTATGAAAGCCTACGGCG
>JAZREB010000212.1:0-4093 GCA_045660585.1 Faecousia sp.
CATTGAGTTGACCAAGTCCCGTCTCTACGGCGAGGACGAGAAGAGCAAGCGCTCTGCCCAGAAGGTTCTTCTCTACGTTCTGGATCAGATCCTGCGGCTGATGCACCCCTTCATGCCCTTCATTACCGAAGAGATCTGGCAGGCTATTCCCCACGAGGGTGAGGCACTGATCGTTGCTCAGTGGCCCAAGTATCGCGAAGATCTGTCCTTCAAGGCAGAGGAAAGTGCTATGGAGTCCATTATGAACGCCATCCGTGCTGTCCGTAATCGTCGTGCAGAGATGAATGTACCTCCCTCCAAGAAGTGCTCTCTCTACATCGTCACCCAGAAGCCCGAGATCTTCTCTACCGGTGTGGGCTTCATGACCCGTTTGGCATATGCTGAGGAAGTATTCGTCTGTGATAAGGAGCCCGAGGGCCACGAGTCCATGGCTTCCTGCGTCACTCACGATGCCGCCCTCTACATGCCCATGGCACAGTTGGTCGATGTTGAGAAGGAACTGGCTCGTATTGCCAAGGAGAAGGAAAAGGCAGAAAAGGGTCTTGCTCAGATCAGTGGCAAGCTGAATAATCCCGGCTTCCTTGCCAAGGCTCCCGAGTCCGTTGTAGCCGCCGAGAAGGAAAAGGCAGAAAAGTACGAAGCCCTCATTAAGCAGTTGACCGAAAGCGAAGCTCGCCTGAAGGCTCTGTAATATCAGTCACTACAAGAAGCTGTCTCTTTTGGGACAGCTTCTTATTTCATCTATTGCATTTCTGCCGAAACTCTGGTATACTCTTTTTAGAAATTATGAAAAAGGAGTACTTCAATGACTTTTCAAGAAATTGCTAAAAATAATGCAATCAGAACATACATCCAGCGTGCAGACGAGTCTCTGGTAGCCCTTGGTTTTACAGAGCACAGCTTTTCCCATGTGACCCATGTAGCCGTTATGGCAGGTAATATTCTGGAGACCCTTGGTTATGATGCCCATAGTGTAGAAATGGCTAAGATCGCAGGGTATCTCCACGATATCGGCAATCTGGTCAATCGTGTAGAGCACTCTCAGAGCGGTGCGGTCATGGCGTTCAGTATCCTCCATGATCTTGATTTCCCTGTAGAGGATATTGCAACCATAGTTACCGCTATCGGCAATCATGACGAAGGAACCGGTGTTCCCGTCAACGCTGTAGCCGCCGCACTGATCCTTGCGGATAAAGCCGACGTTCGTCGCAGCCGTGTACGCAATCGGGATATTTCCAAATTCGACATTCATGACCGTGTCAATTATTCCGTCACAGACTCTAAGCTGATCATTGGGGAAGCCCATGATACCGTTACCCTTGAATTGACAGTCGATCCTACTTTCAGTTCTGTTATGGATTATTTTGAGATTTTCCTTCACCGCATGACCTTCTGCCGTAAAGCCGCAGACAAGCTGGGCATGCAGTTCAAGCTGACCATTAACGGTCAGGCTCTGATTTAAGAATAGAAAAGCCTCTTTCCTGCTCAAATGGTAGGAAAGAGGCTGATTTTTATCTGCTTTCGGAGCAGAAAATAACGACATACATGTCGCTTTCTGCATTATCCTGAATAAAACGAGCTTGGATTTGGGATTCAAATCGGCTCAATTCGGTTTCCGTCATATATGCGGAGCTGTAAACAATGGAACCGCCGTAGTAATACCAGTCCAGAGCTTCTCGTGTGATACGGGTATAGAAATCTTCCATATTTGCAGATGTGATGTCCGGGGGGATCTCGCTCTTGGAGGGGAGCTCTACGAATACACAGTTCAGGGGAGTGGTTTCATCTTCTTTTACCACACCGCGGGTAGACTTGTCATCTTTGCCTGCTTCGGCTTCGTCAGCAATGGGGAAATCCTGTGCAACTTCTTGATCCTCCATTGCGGCCTCTGCGGGAGTGTCTGCGGAGCGACCCATGGGATCTTCCGATACTCTGTCGGGCATGCGAACAGAGGCGATCATCACAAGACACAGTACTGCAGCTACTGCTACAGAAGAGAGGATATAGCTTCTGATTCGAGTCGTTTTCTTTTTGGCATCCTTACGAACTACGGACATGACATTTTCTGCGATTCGTGCAGGGGGAACAAGGGTGGTATTTTTCAGAGCAACATCATTGCTCTGCATATCTTCCAACAACCGGCGACAATTGGGGCAGGCATCCAGATGTGCCTGTAAAGCCGATTCTTCTCGGGGGGAATTGGTACCGTCTATATGGCCACTGAGCCATACAATATAATCATTACACTTCATAACATATCTCCTTCCGGTTATTTGACGACGGAGATTAGGATTTGTTCCGTAACTGAAGGACTTTTTTTCGTAAATTTTCACGGGCACGAGCCAATCTGGATTTTACTGTTCCTTCTTTGATCTGTAAAACACTGCCGATATCCTCGTAGCTCATATCATTGACCACTCTGAGGGTCAAAATTGCACGTTGCTGTTCGTCCAGAGAAAGGAGAGCTTCTTTTAAGATTGCATTTTCTTCCTTCCGGATCAGCAGTTCGTCCGGTTGGGGAGAAGGATCTACGGGATCGAAGCTAAGTTCCTCCCCGTCGTCATCTTCTCTCACAATGGAAATGGTAGGCTTGCGTTTTTTGCTCCGCAAAAGATCCAAACAGCAGTTATTGGCCAATCGATATAGCCAAGTAGAAAGAGAAGATTCCATATGGAAACCCTCTAAATTTTTCCAAGCCTTCAGGAATGTCTCCTGGGTCATATCCGCCGCATCCTCCGGATTCCCCAGGATCCTGTAACACAGATTATAAACCGGGGTCTGATATTGTAGCATCAAGGTTTCAAAGGCATTGGGGTCACCTTTTGCGGCTTTCTTGATCAGTTCGACTTCTTTTATGTCAATCACCTCAGATCTCGTTTCATAGCCTTGAGTATTGCGTAAACTTCTTCGCCTGTGGACAAATGGGAGATTTTATCTTTATAATAACTGCTGTGGGGAACACCGCGGAGATACCATGCAAGCTGTTTTCTTGCCTCTAAACAGGCGATATGTTCGCCTTTGTCCTCCAATGCAAGGAGGAACTGATGTTCAGCAACCTCTAATCGTTCTTCTAAAGGAGGCCTGTCCGGTACAGGCAACCCTGCCAAAGCGGCGTTTATTCTGGGGAAAACCCATGGATCCCCAAATGCCGCACGTCCGACCATGAATAGGGAAGCGCCACTGTGATTTCTGCATCTTATGGCATCTTCACCGTCGGTTAAGTCCCCGTTAGCAATGACGGGAATTTTAACAGCGGCAGTAACTTTACCGATCTCGTCCCAATCAGCTCGGCCTGAATACAGCATGGACTTAGTTCTTCCGTGGACAGCAATGGCAGATGCACCGTTTGCTTCAAGCTCCTTTGCCATATCAACGACATGAATGCTCCCTTTGTCCCAACCGAGACGAGTCTTGACGGTTACGGGAACGGGAACGGCATCTTTCACTGCACGAAGGATCTTTCCTGCAAGGGGAATATCCTTCATAAGGGCGCTACCGTCTCCGTTATTGGCGATTTTCGGCATAGGACAACCCATGTTAATGTCAATAAAATCACAACCGCAGTGCTCCAGTGCAAGCTGAGCAGCCTGTGCCATTATGGAAGGATCGTTGCCAAAAATTTGGGCACCGCATAAACAGCCGGGATTTTTGCGCAGTAGCGACCGACTTTTTTTGTCCTGGTATACCAGAGCTCTGGAGGATACCATCTCAGTAACCGTAACGCCGACACCGAGCTCTGCACAAACAGTACGGTAAGCATAGTCTGTAACACCTGCCATAGGAGCAAGTACGGTTGGTGCGGTAATTTCTTTATTTAAAAACATCATAACTGTATATACACTTCCTTCATCACTGTGCATAACACACCGTAGAAGATCTGCTCTGTGTGGAACCGAAAGGGGCTCACCTGAATATACTATCATATATTAGGAAAAAAGGCAATGATTTCTGTGGTTTCAATTTAAAAATCAGCCAATATGCCATGTAATATACATAATATACAGTCGAAAACTGAAAATATTCAAAATAATACTTGTAAAACTGTCTGTTCTATGATAGTATGTAACTGGTGGCGCTGTATCCTAGTCAAAGC
>JAZREB010000213.1:0-4101 GCA_045660585.1 Faecousia sp.
GCACATCTACGACACCGTCGGCCGTCTGAGTCTGCAACGGTGGTCTGTAGGTACTAAGAACTACTCCGAGAGCTATACCTACAACGACGGCGAGAACGGCAACGGCGCCCTGAATACCGTTACCGCCGCAACGGGGGATCAAATCCTCTTTGCCTACGATCCCCTGAACCGTATAGAAACCACTACCGTCAAGCAAGGCAACACGGATTTCTATACTACCGCCTACGAGTATTTGGCTGTAGACGGCGATCGCACTTCTAACATGGTGCTGTCCCATTCCGTCAAGTCGTCTAACGGAGCTGTAATCAGCGATGGTCGGTATGATTACGATGAGCTGGGGAATATAACTGCTGTTTACGAAAGTTATCCTTCGCAGGAAGGACGAGACTGGTGGCCTGTATCGCAATATACCTACGATGATCAAAGCCAGCTCACATCTGAAACTCACTATACCTATACAGGGAATGACCAAGCCACATATAATGCGGTCTCTTGGTATTATACCTACGATACTGCCGGAAATATTCTATCACGGTATAATATCTACACCTCCAGAAACGGTGTTAATACTGAGGCTATCAGCTCTGAGGTCATGGATCAAAAGTCCTACACCTACAGCAACGGGGATTGGAAGGATCTGCTGACCGCTGTGGACGGATCGCCTGTTGTATACGAGGGACAGACCTACAGCAACGGTACCGTCAGCGGTACAGCACTTAGCGGCAATCCTATCCGATATACTAACGGCCAACAGCTCTACACAAACTTGACATGGGAGCATGGCAGACAGCTAAAGGGACTGACCACCAACGGAGAGACCTACACCTATGACTACGATCATGCGGGAATTCGCACAAGGAAAATTATCGATGGTGCGTATCACGACTATATTACCCAGAGCGGGAAAGTAGTCAGAGAAACTGTCCAATCTGCATCTTGGGATTGGGTGTTGGATTTCATCTACGATACCGCCGGCAGACCTTTCGCTCTGAACTACTCCTATGACGGCGGCGAAACCTTTGCCACCTACTACTATGTCCTGAACCTCCAAGGGGATGTAGTCGCCCTCATGGACACAAGTGGCACAATCGTAGCACGCTATACCTACAACGCATGGGGCGAGCTCCTCTCCGCCACCGGCGATATGGCAGAAACCAACCCCCTCCGCTACCGTGGGTACTACTACGATACCGAGACGGGACTCTACTATGTATCCAGCCGTTATTACGATCCTGAGATCGGTCGGTGGATAAATGCAGACAGCGTAATAGATCAAAATTCTGTATTAGGGTATAATTTATTTGCATATTGTCGCAATAATCCGGTCAATATGACTGACACAACCGGTAACCTTCCATTCTTTGCTATTACTGCGGCCATCGGTGCTGTGGTTGGAGCAGTTGTCGGCGGTGTCGTTGCCGCCAAGAATGGCGGTAACGTTTGGGCTGGAATCGGTATTGGCGCTGTGGCAGGAGGATTGATTGGTGCTGGCGCAGGCGCAGCAGCAGGTGCTTTACTTGCTGGAAGCGCAGCAGCTTCAACGACATCCGTCGTTATTGGTACAAAAGCGGTAGTATCTATTGTAGGAAGTGCAGGCTTTTCTGCCGGAGCAAAAATGTTAGCAGATAATGCCTCGCAAGCCTGTAGTAATGTGTCACAAGTATTTTGGTCAGGTGGAGATGTTGCTAAAAATGCTGCAAAGCAAGTTGCAAACGAGATCGGCGGTAAAACATTAGAAATGACTCGCGTTGGATCCTATTTGGAACAAATCAATGCTCCATACTCAGCTTGGCAAGCAGCTTCATCTAATTTTGCTAATGTTGCGAGCAATTCAAGCAGTGCAATTTATTCAATTCAAAATGCATCAGGTGTAGGAATACAAAGCATATGGGCAACAATAGAATACCCGTTGTTACAAGGCAAAGATATAATATATGGTGTTGTTTCACAAAGTGGATTAATACAAATTATGCCATAGGAGGAATGAAGATGGGTAACTATTTTGTTATGAGCATGAGATTTAATAAATGCAACGCTTCTGATTTTGGGTTTATATTAAAAGATAAGAATACGGCAATTAATCCAAATGACAATTCAATTTGGATAAAAGCATCTTTATACGACTTTGGCTGGGGAAAAGAAAATGGATTTTATAAAGATCCTCTTCCATGTTTCGATTCTCTATTTGAAATTGCGCTGTATAGCACGAATAGTGACGATATGTATGGTGCTGCAGCTGTTATTCTTGAGAGATTTGCGGATGACTTGTTGTGTAAATGTGAGATATTTATGAATAATCGCTTCCGAAAAAACGAGTTCAGAAAGATGGTGGACTTGTTTAATTTGAAATTATCATTGAACAGGTGTTCTATCTCTGGAAAAACATATGAGCAAATTCAAAGTGATTATACAAGATGGAATACAGTATCTGAAATGGCAATGAAATTATAAGGTATTATGCCAGCAAGCATCGCGTTTGGTCACCCAAACGCAGACTTGTCAGGAATATTCCTGAAACCTTTAAGGGATTGGGATTATCCCAACAACCTGCCTTTTGTCCCCAAAAGGCGATGCTTGCTGGTACATAACAGATCTATTCCCCTTACGGCAGATTTTCTGTGAACGTTCAACCTAACGGTTACAAAATTGCCTTTTAGTGAGGAAATAGATGGAGGGACAACCTCCCTTCATCTGTTACTCTCACGAAGAAGGAGGCAATTAGCAGGGGGTGGTTTGCGTGAACCCTCTTAAAAAGTGAGACCTAAAAAAGCGCAAACTCTCCCTATCATTTCCCTTATCTCTCTAAGGTTATCGTCTAAGTATCTTTATCTCTGTATTCTTGTTGGGTAAAGGGGATCGTAATACTGTTCCCTTTCCAACAAGATATAGACCATTTCCAATAGCTTTCGGGCAACTGCAATGATAGCTTTTTTCTGACCTTTATGGCCTTAGTGGGACCGGAACCATTTTGCAAAAGAGGAATTTCGGACACGAACTGCACCCCATATCACAGAATCAACCCCACATATATGGTGGGGGACGGTTGCATATCCCCCTTTGCACCGTTCCCCTTTCCATAGAACCGGAAGCCTGCCCCATACCACAACTCAGGGGCATGGGACAGGCCTTCCACAAATGAACAAGATAGGGGACGAAGTTGCAGGCCAGAGCCCATCTACGACACCGTCGGCCGTCTGGGTCTGCAACCGTGGGCTGTAGGTACTAAGAACTACTCCGAGAGCTATACCTACAACGACGGCGAGAACGGCAACGGCGCCCTCAACACAGTAACTCTCGGCACCAATGACCGGATCTCTTACAGCTACGATACCGAGACCGGTTTCTATTATCTGCAGAGCAGATACTATGATCCGGCAAATCGGCGGTTTATCAATGCTGATACTTTGGTTTCTTGTGACAAGTATACTATGATATGCAACATGTATGCGTATTGCTCGAGCAATCCGATAAACTGCATTGATGCTGATGGATACGATGCAATATGGATCCAAGAAAAAGACAGCGCAGAAGGTTTTGGGCACTCAGGGCTAATGGTTCAGAATGAAAGTGGTGACTGGTTCTTTTTCTATTGGGGCCCGGCCGATGAAAATGCCCCTATTACTACTCTCGTTAGGGGCACTCCTACAAACTATATTTTTGAACAGGTAACTGCAGGTGCTTCCGATATGCAAAGAATAGGAGGAGTTGTGCGTACCGTAGCTTCTTCGACCAACGCTGATATTTCAGGCCGCGCCGGAAATATATCACATACATTCTATTTCGAAGGAGACTATACGGGAACCTATGATTATTTAGATAATATTCTTCATGAAGGCCAAGAAGAATATATGCTTTTAAGCAATAACTGTCTTCAGAACACTTGTACAGCATTTTCGCAGAGTGATCCCCGTTTCTGTAATTTAAATGGAGTTATACCAAATCGATCTATCTTCCGAGTAGCTTGTTTGGCAACTTCTAACGGATTCCAATACAACCCGTGGGATCATTATAGCCCTTTTCACAATTATGTGCAGGAAAAATAAAAGGAGAATATATGACATGTCAAAAAGGATTGTAATCACTATCTCTGTTGTTGTGGCA
>JAZREB010000214.1:0-10273 GCA_045660585.1 Faecousia sp.
GGCTGTAACCTATAAAAAACTATTTCACTTGCTGATTGACAATGGTATGACCAATGCTGAGCTGATGGAGAAAGCAGGATTTAGTGCCAATATCATTACCCGAATCAAGCGTGACAATTATATTTCTCTCGATAGCATTGAGAAGATTTGTAAAACTCTCAACTGCGGTGTCGATGATATTTTGGAATTTACTACGGAGGATGAAAATGAGTAACTTATCGGTTAAGTTTTTCGATAAAGAATACAGTATACCATCCGATGTCGTAACTTATGTCGGATTGGTAGACTTCACAAATGGAATTAGAGACAATTTGGTGGCATCATTCAAAAAGCAAATATGGCCGTCTATTGATGTTATCGAGTCTGATAATTTTATGATTGCCGCAATCAACGATCAAGTAACCAAATTTGTTCGCAAGCTTTTGGAGCATGACATTTATGATAGAACGGCAAATGATTATTTGCATGGTAACAAGGGATATGAACTGTTTCTGGACACCAAGAAGAAAGTGCTCAGACAGATAATTTCCATACGACAGGAAAAGCTCGATACATATAGAGCCGGCGTAGAGGGAGCCATATATCGTAAAGAAGCAAGCATTACGGGTCTGGACTTCGGTATCATATCCAGCAGTTTCGTTAACCACATGATTTATGCTTATATGGATGCTTCTAAACAGACCAAGCAGGAGCAGGAAGCATTAAAAACATACAATCGTGAGATTGCAGAATTGGACAAGCAAGCGGCAGAATATGACCGACAGGAAAGTGCGTACATTGCTGATAACGTGATTCCTGCTATGAATACGATATTTACATTCTTTGCTTATGAATTGCTGGACAAATATGTTTCCGACCTAATTAAAGCAGGTAAATTCGATAAGGCTGCATTGGATTTCATCAACCTTGAGCGCTCAAATGATCTGTTGGGAAATATCAATTTGGCGGGAAACAAGCGTGCCGTCATAGAAAGTGCATTTGTGGCTTGCCCGTTTAATATGGCTGTTTATATGCACGCAATGAAACAGAAAATGCTGGATGAGGATTCCTTTGAAACAGCCAATGTTTTCAAACAAGGATCAAAAATCATATCGTTTTTGAAAGAATCCTTGGGTGCGGCTGATTATCCCAACTTTGCTGAACCAAATTATTACAGTGCTTCTCTATTGGCTCGTTATACAAATAAAAGCACAAACGATGTCCTGTATCAGCACACATCCTCTTATGCAAATGCTGTGATTAGAGAGTACGGAAAAATTGTTAAAGCACTCGATAGTCCAAATCAATGCAGAGACTATTTGCGCAAGCTGAATGATGATGAGGTTTTGTCCGGCGAAGAAGCGTCCAAGCGCTTGGCTAAATCACTTGTTTATTCGATCATAACGAATGACAACTGGAACATTCTTGTGAAACAATGTGGTCACTCTGATCTGCTCGGAAAATTACTTGCTATTATGCCAGTAGGTTCGACCTTTGGCAGTAAAACGGATTGCGATTCCAATTTAGCAGAAGGTTTGTTCAATGCATTAGAAATAGCCAGAAAAGATTTGGCACAAAGAATTTTGGATAGCAGAGCTCATGCTGAAGCCGAACGGCAGAAACTTGAAGCACAAAAGCGAAAGAAGCGGATTAAGACAACTGCTATTTTGTGTGCAATCGTTGCTGTGATTGTTATTGCCATTTCGTTGCCGTCCATAATAGAAAATGTAAAGACAGCAAAAAGAGAAAGCTATGTTGAAAAACAAATACAAGCAGTAATCGTACCGTTAGAAAGAGAAATGGAAGATGCCACCGGGGTTGATGTTATCATTGATTACTACTTTTCTCTGGAAAATGATTGGGATGACGAACAGTGGTATGAATGGACATTTAGTGTTGAGCTTCCTTTTTTCGAGGAATACAGGAAGTCTAACAGCGCAAGCGAACAAGCACTGTTAGAAGTAATGGATGTTTGCAAAACTCTTGTTAAAATCTATGATAATGTTTATGATGATTTAGATTTTGACTTTAAGAAAGAGGATGTAAGAATCGTAATGGATTTTTCTGGCGGAAATTTCGGTTCGCTTAAAATCCACGATACATCTACAACAGAAACATTCTATTACGAAGAATATGGCGGAGAACGATACCTGCACTCTTTCGATACAGAATATGTTATAGATGCTGATTTGCAAATCGAAGATTCAATGGAATCAGCGGGCGATTATAACGGGAAAGAACTCTCTGACGAGGAAAAAATTGAATATGCAAGCAAAATCCTCGGCCGCAGATGTGATGAGTCTGGAAATATATCATTAAATGCGGATTTGGGAAACTTTATCAACGGAAGTAATCCTCTGTTTGGCGAAGATGGTCACTTCGAACTCGGGGCATATGCTGAAGATAGTAATGGCTTAAAAATCGATACGCTGGACTGGTTATCAAATGGTAAAGTTAAAGATTTCTCCAAGATAGTTTCGGCACTTAAATCCCTATATGGAGAACCCGTCGATAGTAATATCTTTGGAACTAAACACGAATGGACAAATATTGGAATATATTCAAGTATTTTGTGCGAACGTAATGCGGATAAATCCGTAAAAATCAGATGGGTATATCGCATATCCGACCCCGAAGATCAAGTGTTAGACGGAACTATGAAAACAGACCTGGAAAAACTTTTGGAATACGCCAGTTACATCAATGGTGCCGCAGAAAATGTTTTGAAGGACTATCCTCATTTTGAAGATGATGGTGATACATATTATCAAAATATGGATTCATTGTTTGAAATTGAGGGATATTATAAGTTTGAGTATTTCAAAGGAAACATTACTGCCGTAAGATTCACGTGGATTCCGACAGATTGGCGGAATGACGAAGAATATGTGGTGGAATGTCTTAAAAAATGCTTTGGAGATTTTACAGGTTATTCTGAACTATTAGACGATGAGTGGTTTTGCTATACTTGGGAAGATACCACCGCTGACAACTTGAAGGTCTCTTATTACATTGCAGAAGATGAAGGCGAAATTCTTGTACGAGTGAAATGAAGGGGTAAGTAGTAAAACTGATTGTCCATGTCAACGATTTGGATGAGTGCTCTGCATCCACCGTTGGCATGGGCATCAACATTCTGTCAAAAAACAAGGAGTAAAAAATGAGACCAATATTAATGGACAATGCCTTTGAAGCATGGGCGGCAGCTATACGCTATTGTAATGATATAAAAGACGGAAAGGCAACACTCCAATATCAGAAAAACTTTGTATCTTCGCTTCATAATGCGGTTGAACTAATTATGAAGCAAATGATGCTGAATAATAATGATCACGATGTTGCATTCTTAAAAGAACCAAAAAATGAAATAGAAAAAAAGCTTGATCTCGATTATTCTAAAGCCACTAATTTAAATCGCTTTTTTGGAACGCTGTCAAATGATGAGATTTCGAGATTCAAAACAATCCCATTTTACAAACTTATTGACTCACACAAAAGATTGTTTGGCAACAGTCTTGAAAAAGGCAAATCATTGAAAAGAGAGCTTAAACTGTTGCAACGACTAAGAAACAACGAAACACATTTTATGATTCGTCAAGGCAGTTTTTTATCTGAAGATGATTTCTGTACACTTCATAATTTTATGGTTCGCTTCTACAAAATCATGAAAACATGGAATCCCGCAGATGATGCTGATCTTGAGTCGTCGATCTATCTTTATTTGTATTGGTATAGTCCGGATAAAGATGACAGTGTGTATGAATTTGAGTGCGAGCTGTTGCAGGAGTTCTCTTATGACTCTGCTGTGAGAAATTCAAAATTGGCGAAGGAGATTGCAGAAATACTAAAAGACAATCATTTGTGCGGTGCTCCTAATTTTTCGCCGTACGATATCGCATTCGATTTGAAGAATGGGTACAATGGACTCTCGGCAGATTTTGATGAAGTCTGGGCAATGGTGTATATGATGCAATCTTTGAGGATAATTGTTGTGGATGAAATACATGATGAGCAGGGAAATATCCACGGAGTATTGAAAGTTTTATTCTAATTGCCTATATGGATAAGCACATCCTATTCTTACATCGTTTACGTTTTAAAAATTAACAGGACGTGTTTTGTCTGTATAGCTTGGAAAGCGTTAATTATTATTTTAAAAGGCACCGTTTCGGCGGTGCCTTTGCTTATGCTGAATAGAGCAGTATTCCCATTTCATTTGCACTTTATTCACCCTATCTTGACAAAATTTTCCTGCGTATGGTATAATAAAATCATAGAGAGATCGGATGAAAATTGAATATTAAGTGCCACGACAGTTACAACTGTCACCCTTTCGTTTGAAAGACAACGATCATCCATTTAGAGTTATAGACTCGTACATACATCGGCACGAAACATTTTTAAGCGAAGGAAGGATTTTTTGTTTGTTCATTAAATTGTCTGATTTTATCTAATAATTTACGGCAGAGAGTTTTGTTCTCTCTGCCGTATTTCAATTTATTCTGTTTAGGAGATATCTTTTTTATTCCATTTTGCCCATCCGAGCAGTAGTACAACAGTTGTAATGATTGCTCCCGACAGGACATATTTCCATTCGGGATGGCCGATGTCATAGATTACAGAGCTGTTTGTATAGGCGAAGGGCGTAATGTATTTAACAATATCCCCGTTTTCCATGAGGTTTGCCAACAAACTTAGGAAGTACAGACCTAGGCCGATGCCGATCCCGATACCGAGTCCGCCACCTTTCAGGTAAGGTGACAGACCGAAGGTGATCCCTGCGATTTGCCATTGTAACATGGTAAATGCGAGGAAAAGTATTGCGGTTTCTCCCCGGGGGAGGGTTTCTCCGATCATTAAAGTTGCGCCTACGGTAATGGTGGCAATGACTACGTTCAGAATGAGGATCTGCAGGAATACCGCAAGCAATTTTTCCCGATATACTCTCTGTCTGGAAACCGGATGGGTCAGGAGAAATTCTGCGGTATGTTCTTTTTCCTCTTTTCCAATTGCGGAAATGCCAAGGAGTGCGGCAAATATTGCACCGCCCATACCTAAGGTGTTACCGCATTCTACACCGAAATAGCCTTTGTATTCACCGAAATTTAACTGATCCATTCCGAAAGCCTCGGAGAAACTACCCATATCCGCAAACATTGCGCTCATTTCGTTCATTTGTCCTGACATTTCCGGGTAGATGAATACACAGACCGCCAACATAAAGGAGAGAGAGGCTGTCCATACCAGCAGCGACATTTTTCCACGTCGTATTTCATTGGTAAGGATGGTCATTGTGCGTCCTCCTTTCTGTAATAGTGGAGGAAGATTTCCTCCAGTTCAGGATCCGTTATGGCAACGTCTCGGAATGGTACAGTACTTAATTTGGACAGTAGTTTCTGCTGGTTACCGCTGTAAAGGAAATGGAGGGTATCGCTTTCCCACTTTACATCCTTTATCTCGATGTGATCGGGAACCCTTTCCACTCCACGGAGGGTGATCTGCTTTACACCGGTGTGAACCAGTTTTTCAACGGGATCACAGGCAAGGAGCTTGCCGTTACTGATGACAGCGGCGGTTTTACAATATCGGCTGACTTCGCTGAGAACGTGGGAAGAAAGGAAAATCGTTGCCCCCTCTCGATTTCGTTCTTCCAATATGCTGTAGAATTCTTTCTGCATCAGGGGATCTAAGCCACTTGTAGGTTCGTCCATGATATATAGTTTTGGTTTGTGCTGTAGGGCGCAGACGATACCGACTTTCTTTCTGTTACCCAGAGACAGTTCCCGAATTTTACGCTCCGGATCCAGATCCAGACGTTTGCACAGGATTTTTGCTTCTTGGGAGCAATCGATTTTCCGCAACTTTGCGGAATAGGTAAGGAGCTCCTTTACTTTCATATGGGGATAAAAAGCGGCATCGGAGGGGAGATAGCCAATCTGACTTAGGATAGGCAAGAGATTTTCCCCAAGAGGTGTTCCAAATATTGCGATGGATCCGGATGTGGGTGCAATTAAACCAAGGAGACTGCGGATGGTGGTACTTTTTCCTGCACCGTTGGGGCCGATGAAGCCGAAGAAGTCCCCTTCCTTAACCCGGAGATCCAGATCCACAACACCACGGTGTTTGCCGTAGTATTTTGTTAGCTTTTGTGTTTCTATTGCATTCATTGTATGATCTCCTTTAATCGTTCGTATAGTTCTGCAGTATCTTCGGGAGTTTCTCCGTTGATCAGCAGGAGACGGTCTCCCGAACGGAGGATAACGGCAGAAGAACATTTTGTATAGGCGTAAAGGGTGAAATTGCCGTATTCTGCATTACGATATATACCCATAGACAGTCTGGGAGAATTGAAGCCACTGGTTCTTGCGCGATAGGACATATCTTCTACATATTCTACGGTTTCGATCTGTGCGTAATCTACAGTAAGATCGGACCAGTAGTCTGCCACAATGGTAAAAGAGGTTTCTCCGAATTCATATTGGATATCCCCGTTAAACATAGTGAATCCAAGAACGGCAACAAGGATGATCCCTGCGAAAACGCCGGCTATAATACCAATGAGGCGATTTTTGGTCATTGGCTTTTTCTCAATGGGGGGCAGGCCATTTTCCACTTGCTTGCGATAATACAGATACGGATACAGAAAAGAAGCAAGAACCACGGGAATTAGGGGAATATATATCAGAGAGATAACATATTTTTCCGGGAAAAATACACCCCAAAGGGTAATAAATCCGCAGATCACAGAAACCTTACCGCAGAAACGGTGGGAAGCATGCCAGTTTTCTTCGCTGTGGAAGGTCCAACGGCATTTGATTCCCAAATGAGAGTTAGGGGTGATCTTGGGCATATAGTTGCCGATGATGATAAAGAGGGAACCCAGAAAAATCGGAACCAGACGGAACAGGAACAGTCCCTTTCCCAATGCGCCCACATAAATGACACCGCAACAGAACATGGATATGACGGGAATGATCCAGAAAATAATAGCCAGAGCCTTGGGGTTCTGCTCCCTTGAACGGGGATCCCGGAAGGTGATCCATAGGGCGATCCATTGCAGTGCCAATAGGATCAAGGGAATGACCAAAACAACGAACCAGGGGCCTGCAACGGCATCTGCAGAACCGCTAATACCCCAGTGGACGGGGATGGAATCCGGCAAACGGTTCCATAGGAGCAGTCCGATGACCATGGGGAGCAGGGTGATCACGGAACTGAGGATCAGGGATGCTTTATATTTTTTCATCATTCGACACTCCTTTCAGATCGGCAAGCCAGAGCATAGTTTCTTCCAAAACGGATGTATTTATCTCATAAAAGATAAATTTTCCTTCCCGTCGGTCGCGGATCAGATCGGCTTCTTTCAGAACCGACAGATGTCTGGAAACCGATGCCCCCGTAACAGGGAAGTGCTCAACGATCTCTCCGGCAGAAAGAGACTTTTGCTTCAGCAGATTCAGGATCTCTCGTCGTATGGGATCCGACAGCGCCCGAAGAGTCAACTGTAAACTCATGATATCCGCCTCCTTTATTTAACATTTAACCTAATTGTTAAATGTATTATACTAAACGAGGCATGCTAAGTCAAGGGGAATAATATGGTAAAGTTTGTAATTATATGACAATTCCTGTGAAGTAAGGAAAGTTAGGAATCTTTTTCTTGACAAAAAAGTCCTTTGGGGATATAATACACCTATATAAACCGTTGAAGCGGAAGTAAAGGTGATGGAGCCCTTACAGAGAGTTCGGGGTGCTGGGATCCGGGCAGGAAGCTGATCATCAAATGGGCCGCAGAGGGTGGGTGGAAATGTCCCGGTGTACCGTGACAGAGTATGACCCAACGCAGAGACAGGCGTTATCTGTCCGGGGACTGTTGGGTCCCTGCAAGGGCATCCCCACGGGGATGAAGCAAGGTGGCACCGCGGATTGAAATGATTCGTCCTTGACGGCTGGGAACGGCTCTGTCATGGGCGTTCTTTTTTATACAACATAGGGAGGATTGACTATGGAATTCAATCAGGTTGACTTTAATACCTATTTTAAGCACTACCCCGATCAAAAGGGCTATTTCGGCAAATACGGCGGAGTCTATATTGCAGACGAGCTGAAGCAGGCTATGGCCGAGATCACCGAGGCCTATTTCACCATCTGCAAATCCAGCAAGTTCATCAGCGAGCTCCGTCGGATCCGCAAGGAATTCCAGGGCAGACCTACGCCTATTTCCCATTTGGAGAGACTGTCCGGCAGTATCGGCAATGTTCAGCTCTATGCTAAGCGTGAGGATCTGAACCACACCGGTGCCCATAAGCTCAATCACTGCATGGGTGAGGCTCTCCTTGCCAAGTACATGGGTAAGAAAAAGGTCATCGCAGAAACCGGTGCCGGTCAGCACGGTGTAGCTCTTGCTACCGCCGCCGCATATTTCGGTCTGGAATGTGATATCTATATGGGCGCTGTAGACATCAAGAAACAGGCACCCAATGTCGCTCGTATGAAGATCCTGGGCGCCAATGTGATCGAGGTTACCGATGGTCTGCAGACTCTGAAGGAAGCTGTCGACGCTGCTTTTACCGCCTATAGCCGGGATTATAAGGATTGCATCTACTGCATCGGTTCCGTGGTCGGCCCACATCCCTTCCCCATGATGGTACGTGATTTCCAGAGTGTTATCGGTATCGAGTCCAGAGAGCAGTTCCGGAGCATGACAGGTGAACTCCCCGATGCTATCGTTGCCTGTGTAGGCGGTGGTTCCAATGCCGCAGGCTTCTTTGCCGGCTTCCTCAATGACCCTGTAGAGATCCACGGTGTAGAGCCCCTTGGCAGGGGCAGTAAGCTGGGCGACCATGCCGCCAGCCTCAGTTATGGCGAAGAGGGCATTATGCATGGCTTTAACAGCATTATGCTGAAGGACGAGGCAGGCGAGCCTGCTCCCGTATATTCTGTTGCCAGTGGTTTGGACTATCCCTCTTCCGGTCCTGAGCATGCATTCCTCCGTGATCTGGGCAGAGTCCGCTACGGTTACATCGGCGATGATGAAGCGATTGATGCATTCTACACCCTTGCCAGAATGGAAGGCATTATCCCCGCCATCGAGAGTGCCCACGCTGTAGCCTATGCCATGGAATTGGCAAAGAAAATGGGCAGAGGCTCCATCCTCATCAACCTCTCCGGCAGAGGAGATAAGGATATGGACTATATTATCGAGCGTTACGGCATCCGCTAAAAACAAATCAGCCTATTTTGGAGCAAGCTGTTCCAAAATAGGCTGTTTTTTATGCGGTTTAACGGAGGGAACGGGCTCTGGCGAATTTGCTCATAGGCTGTTCTTTTAGACCGTATTTATGGCAAAGATAGCGTGCAAAGGCTGTCATTTCCGTGGCCTCTCCTTGATAAAGCTCCAACTCAAGCTCCAATATGGGCAGTGTGCCTTTAGAGCCGAAGACCAGACCGCAGTCAAGAGCCACTTCGGCACGACTTCCGTCGGTGAAGGTAAGCATGGTGCAACGGCGGAGGAAACGTGCACCGCAGATAGGACCGGGAGGGGATTGGGTATAAAGTGCCAGCAGTTCCCGGGGAGCACCTTCACGGATCAAGCCATGGATCGCCTCTATGTCCGGGGAGGGGGCACAGACTTGCCACTCGTTGCGACTATGAGACAGGGCACCGGGAGTTTTGAGACAGACAACACTTTTGCCACCTTCCATACGGTGGCGCAGGGTCCAGTGCTGACGGGAATAACTGAGATCGGAACTGTCGTAATAGGTCGTCTCCATGGGGAGCTCTCGGAAAGGAGACTCCAATTTAGAAACGATCTCGGGATCGGCAAGCAGGATGTCAATGTGCTCCTCGGAAGGGAGCTGTAATTTGTATTCCAGTTCAAGAGCCATGGATGTTCTCCTTTAGTGCTTTATTCCATGTTTCTATCATAACACGGGCGGTTTCACTTGTCAACGAAAAGAAAATCCATACCTCTCCTTTTCACGACAAAATTATCGGTAGTCGTAATGGTACAATGGTGCCATTGCGGAAGGAGGGGTGGCTATTATGGAGCAAGTACAGGCCACAAAGAAAAAGAACAACACAGCGTATCGAAAAAACTCGGAAGGAATCTCCCATTATATTTTAAGTGGGGTAGGAGGCTTGATCCTGGGTATAGGAACAGCCGGTGGACAGGCTCTGCCCTTAGGGGCTTGTTTGATTGCCGCACAACATCCCGGAGGACGAGCCATTGGGGCTACAGTAGGCGCCGTTGCCGGATATTTTTTAGGCTGTGAACCGGCAGAGGCGGTGGAAT